>CAUPZW010000003.1:0-92219 GCA_963515655.1 Streptococcus mitis | reverse complement strand
AACTTCGTGAACTGGAGCTGTATCTGGACTTGTGCCATACTCATCTAACTCTGGAGCTTCGTGAACTGGAGACATGGAAGGATTGGTACCATAGTCTACTAACTCTGGAACTTCGTGAACTGGAGCTGTAGACGGACTCGTGCCATACTCATCTAACTCTAGAACGTCGTGAACTGGAGCTGTGTCTGGACTTGTACCATACTCATCTAACTCTGGAACTTCGTGAACTGGAGCTATGTCTGGACTTGTACCATACTCATCTAACTCTGGAACTTCGTGAACTGGAGCTGTGTCTGGATTGGTGCCATAGTCTACTAACTCTGGAACTTCGTGAACTGGAGCTGTATTTGGACTTGTGCCATACTCATCTAACTCTGGAACTTCATGAACTGGAGCTGTATCTGGACTTGTGCCATACTCATCTAACTCTGGAACTTCGTGAACTGGAGCTGTAGACGGACTCGTGCCATACTCATCTAACTCTGGAACTTCGTGAACTGGGGCTGTAGACGGACTCGTGCCATACTCATCTAACTCTGGAACTTCGTGAACTGGAGCTGTAGACGGACTTGTACCATAGTCTACTAATGATTTATCCTTATGAGAAGAATAAAGGATATTTCTCTTGTTATCCTCATTCTTTAGATAACCAATATATTCAAAGCCATCAATCTGCAAAGGTTTTGGAAGAGATTCCCCAACACCTAAATTTATACTTTGATTATACGCAGCAAGCTCAAGGTTGGTCACAGCCAAGGCAGTCGGAGATAGTAACACAGACCCCATTCCTGTCACCAATAAGATAGACGATAAATATCTCTTACCACTCTTAGCCCTAGCAAATATTAACACCAAGAATGTAAAACCCGCAACTGCAAAAATTGACTCCCAGACCCCAGAGTAGCCGGTCTGAGGTAATGCTCCATATCCTAATTTTTGATCTTTGGGACGATAAACTAAGTAATAACTTTCTGATATCTCTTCAACATGCTTTGGAATATCTCTGATCAAGATAGACTTCTCTGCTTCAGTTAATTCAGATTCCATTACATAATAGTAGCTCACTTGAGCTGACTGTCCATGTGAAATCTCTGTAGCTTTAACAGGGGATAAATCTCCAGCTATTAGACTGCTAAAAAAGAAGCTTCCAATAGTAGCCGAGACTAATCCAACTGACAATTTTCTAAAAGAAAAACGCTGACGTTTTTCTCCATAAAACCATTGTTTCATTTTAATTTTTTCCTCTTAAATATAATATGCCATACTATCTATTTTACCCAATTATAGTTAATTATTCAAATTTTTGATCAATTTTTCAGTTTGAAAATACTTTTAAACAACATAATACCAGGTTACAAGCTTTTTAAATTTTCTTAATGCAATTGTGAAAATATACAGAATAATGAACTTCTCCACATTGTACAATTTACACTGAATAAACAGAAAAATAAAAAATATATTATATTTTCTTGGTTTTAAACAATGAGCATTCGATTACATCAAAGAGGGACACAGCCCTGTCGAAGTAGCTAAAGTTTTTGATGTTGGCGTCAGAACTCTCTTCACGTGGGAAAAGAAATTACGTGAACAAAAAACACTTAGAGCGGAAAAAACGAGTCGTCAAAAAGCGGAAGATTCCTTTAGAGGAATTGAACGCCTTTCTTAAGTGAAATCCCAAATATTTTTGAATGTTTAGAATGCTTTTTTAAAACTATAGTAGAGTGAATCCAGAACGCTGCAATGCTACTTCTAAAGCATTTTTCGAAATTATATAGTATGTTGAATCTAGAATAGTACACCCTTATTGTTATAGTCAATTGAAACAAGAATAAGACAAAAGAGCCTCGAAAAAAGTATTGCAACTTGGTAATACCTTTTTGAGGTGCTTTTTGATATGGGCCCATGTTTTCTCAATAAGATTGTACTCAGGTGAGTAGGGAGGAAGTGGTAAAAGTTTATGCCCAAATTCTTCACATAAGAGCTCTAGCTTACCCATTCTATGGAATCTTGCATTATCCATAATAATAACTGATGGTTTGTTTAAGGTTGGTAAGAGAAACTTCTGAAACCAAGCTTCAAAAAAGTCGCTCGTCATCGTCTCTTCGTAAGTCATTGGAGCGATTAACTCACCATTTGTTAGCCCTGCAACCAAAGAAATCCTCTGATATCTTCTTCTAGATACTTTACCTTTTATTAGCTGGCCTTTTAATGAGCGACCATATTCTTGATAAAAATAAGTATCGAATCCTGTTTCATCAATATAAACAGGTGCTAAGTGCTTTAAACTATTAAAATTTTTAAGAAATAAGGCTACTTTTTCTGGGTCTTGTTCATAGTAGGTGTGGTTCTTTTTTTCGAGTGTACCCCATAGCTTTGAGAGCATAGTGAATGGTAGTTGGGTGACATCCGAATTCAGCAGCTATCTCAGTCAAATAAGAGTCTGGATTGTCAGTAAGATAGTTTTTAAGTCTATCTCTATCAACTTTTCTTGGTTTTGTTCCTTTTACTTGATGGTTTAGCTCTCCTGTTTTCTCTTTTAGCTTTAACCAGCCATAAATGGTATTACGTGAGATTTGGAAAACGTGTGATGCTTCTGTTATACTACCTGTTCGCTCACAATAAGAAAGAACTTTTTTACGAAAATCTATTGAATATGCCATAAAAAGCTTATACCACATTATGTATTATTTTTGGTTCAATTTACTATAAATTGATACTCAATGAAAATCAAAGAGCAAACTAGGAAGCAAGCCGTAGGTTGCTCAAAGCACTGCTTTGAGATTGTAGATAAGACTGACGAAGTCAGTCACATATATAATCCAAGGTGAAACTGACGTGGTTTGAAGAGATTTTCGAAGAGTATCACCTCTATCTCTCTTATGAATATGATATTAGAAAACGAGCATCTCCAATCGTGGAGATGCTCGCTTGTTTTATGTCTAGAGGCCAGTTTTTCCCAGCTTCCAATACTTTTACAGTTGACAAAGATCTCTATATCAAAATCTCCATCATAAAAAATTGTATCAATAGGTAGCATAAAAATATTTAGACTACAAATCAGTGGTAGAATTTCTTTTAGCTAGCTTTCTTAAACCTACATCTTAATACCAAACGCTGACGTCAACACGACCACGAATTCCTTTTAAATATTCAGATGAAGTATATTGCCATCCTTTTTCACCTGAATAGTGAGGATTATTCCAATCAAGCGCATCCGTATAGGCTGCTACCCAGTTAACGTGTTGCAAAATATCGGGATGATTCAAACGAGTTTGCAAAAGTTGACGATAGCTATAAACTTTCACATTTTGATAACCAGCCTTCTTCATTGTTGCCATATACTTATTGATGATTTTGACCCAGATTCCAGTATCACTTGGAGCTCTCTTGGTCTTATTGACATATTCCCAGTTCTCAACATCATAATAGATAGGGTAAGACAAGTTCATCTTGTATTTTTTCAAGAGTTCAATGGTCTGATTAGCATCATTCTCAGCATCGGTCTCATTTTCAGCATAAGTATATAGGTAAACACCGTAAGGAATTCCAAGACGGTTTAACTCCTTAATATTATATGCCAATTCCTTGTCCTCAGTTCCACTGTATCCCAAACGAACAATAACTCCATCTACTCCATTATCATAAATGACTTTTTTCCAGTCACTGATACGACCATTGTGCTCGCTAACATCGATAACCTTTTTAACTTGATCAGTCCCAACTTGTTCTTCACGATGGTTAAAGAAATAACGTCTACTATTTCGATGAACCCAGCCAACATTCAGGTCTTTCTTTTCTTTTAACTCACCTGAGTCAGAAAAAATATAGCGAGCATCATTCATGACTAATTCACCAGTCGCCATAGCACCACTTTCTGTCAAGTAGTAGTTACCCTGCCACTCATCTTTAGCCATGTAACCCCACTTCTTGAAATAATACCACTTTCCGTCTACCTTTTGCCACTCTTGATTAGCATAAGAGCCATCAGACTTGAGATAGAAGTAAGACGAATAGGCTGGATCATAAAGCCATTCATTTTGCATCATGACACCTTGAGCATTTAGGAAATAACTTCCCTGCCATTGGCTTTTAGCCATATAGCCCCATTTCTTAAAATAGTACCATTTACCTCCAACAGAGTGCCATTCCTGGTTAGCATAAGAACCATCAGACTTCAGATAAAACCAATTCTTATAGGCGTTATCATAAACCCATTCATTCTTGGCCATATAACCACCTGATTTCAAATAGTAATTGCCCTGCCACTCATTTTGAGTATAACGACCGTCGGACTTAATATAAAACCAAGCCTTATAGTAGTTATCAAAAATCCACTCACTCTTTGCTTTGGAACCATCAGCCTTTACATAATAGTCCCCATCCCAGTGGGCAGAAGCATTGGTCTTTACACCTGCACTCGTTTGAGTTTTATTAGAAGACTGATTCTGCTCTGAACTACTTGAAACTGTCTTTGTATCCTGCGAAGTTTTTGCTACTTCAGTTTCATTTGCAGCAACATGACTAACTGCCAAACCTAGTAAACAGAGACTTGCTAATCCAATTTTTCCAATCTTGATTTTCAATCTTTCTTCTCCTATAAAAAATGGAACAGACATCTTGAATGCTGTTCCACCTAGCTTTTGCTACTGATTATTTTACAAAGTCAAGCAAAGCCAAGAAGCTTTCTGCTTCAAGTGACGCACCACCTACAAGGGCACCGTCAACATCTGGGCAAGCCATGTATGAAGCAACGTTTTCAGGTTTAACAGAACCACCATATTGAACACGAACTTTGTCTGCAACTTCTTGACCGAAGTCAGCAGCTACAACGTCACGAACAACTTTACACATTTTTTGTGCATCGTCTTGTGAAGCTGATTTACCAGTACCGATAGCCCAGATTGGCTCGTAAGCGATAACTGATACAGCAACTTGTTCAGCAGTCAATCCAGCCAATGCAGCAGATACTTGAGCACCTACGAATTCAGCAGCTTTACCAGCTTCATAAGTTTCAAGTGATTCACCACAACAGATGATTGGAAGCATACCGTTCGCAAAGATTGCTTTTGCTTTTTTGTTGATATCTTCGTCAGTTTCATGGAAGTAGTCACGACGTTCTGAGTGACCGATAACAACGTAGTCAGTACCGATTTCTTTCAAAACTTGTGGGCTAGTTTCACCAGTGAAAGCACCTGCATTTTCAAAGTAGCAGTTTTGAGCAGCAACTTTAAGGTTTGAACCTTTAGCAGCAGCAAGAACAGTTGTCAAATCAAGAGCTGGAGCTGCGATACCTGCTTCAACAAGGTCTGATGAAGGAAGTTTTGATGCAACTGCTTCAACGAATGCTTTTGCTTCTTCTGGATTTTTGTTCATTTTCCAGTTACCAGCGATAAATGGTTTACGTGACATTTCACATACCTCTTTTTTCAATTTATTTTCTATTTATTTTATCACAATTAAACACAGCTTGCAAATCTTACTCGGATTTCAAGCCTGCTTGCATGGATTAGTCCTTCCAAAGATCCATGGCATTTCTGAAATCTGCCGATACCTGTGTCAACTGAGGATTACTTGCTTCTCTCTCTGCCCGCTTGGCCTCTATTTGGGCCACACTTTTGATACCTTCATGGCGCCAGTTTCTCAAAATCGCCTGAATGTACTTCCAGTTTGGTTTCCCATTCAAAACAGCTTCGCGAAGAGCTTCCTTAATCAAGTCAGCACTGGTCCCATCTTCCTTAAGGGTCTTAGTCAAATCCTCGATTTCAAAAGGCGTCAACAAGCGTCCCAGCTCCTGCTGGAAGGTTTCCACCAAATCCTTAAGCTGGTTTTGAGGGGTCAACTGGTCTGAACTCGAAGAGCTAGCTCCAAGCAAGTCATCCAAACGTTCCAAGGCTAGACTAGCATCAAAGAGCAATTCAATTTCGCCATTTAATTCAATAGTACGATACTGAAGGAGTCCCCTCTCCGTCAGATTGGAAATAGCTTGATTGACATCTGAAATTTCCTTGCCAATCCTATCAGCAATCTGGCTTGGCGACATTTCTTCCAAACCTGTCGTATTTTGCAAATAGAAAAATTGCCAGACCAGAAAATCGTCGCTGGAAGGAAAGAGTTCCTTAAAATGCAAGAGCAGGGCACTCGGTAAAACCAAGTTCCCTGATTTAAAAGCGTCTAAATATGTCATAATTCCTCTTATAAATACCCATATGCAGATGCATCATCTTCTATCTTTCTCCAGTCAAAAGGCGTCTCCTGATAGACAGCATAGTTTACCCAGTTACTGAAAAATAGGGCTGCTGATGAAGACCAACAAAGACAAGGTGTCTGGTTGACATCATTATCCTTAAAGTAATTTTCTGGAATATGAGGATCCAAACCTGCATCACGATCTCGGAAATACTCTTTTGCTAAGGTATCACGGTCATATTCCAAATGCCCAAAACTATAAATTTCACGTAAATCACGACTGGCCAAAATCGAAACCCCAACCTGAGGTCCTTCTGATAAAATCTCGAGATTGGTTTTGTTTAAGATCTCTTCCTTAGAAATCTCCGTATGCCGAGAATGAGGAGATACGTAACTATCGTCAAAGCCCCTAAAGAGAAGATGACCTTCCTTTAAGGTGTCCTGAGGATAGATACCCGATAACTTACTGTCCATCTGGTATTTTTCAACCCCATAACGCAGATAAAGCCCAGCCTGAGCCCCCCAACAGATATGAAGGGTCGAATAGACATGGGTCTTGGACCACTCAAGCACCTGACTGAATTCCTCCCAATAGTCCACTTCCTCAAATGGTAAATGCTCAACTGGAGCCCCTGTGATAATCATCCCGTCAAAATACTCATCCTTGACTTCAGGAAAAGTTTTATAGAAAGTCTCCATGTGCTCTGAGCGAGTTGTTTTAGAACGGTGGCTTTCCATATAGAGGAAATCAATATCCAGTTGCAGAGGTGTATTGGCCAAATGGCGCAACAATTGAGTCTCTGTGACCATTTTTTGTGGCATGAGATTTAAGATTAAAATCTTCAAGGGACGGATATCTTGGTGGGCAGCACGTTGATCATCCATGACAAAGATATTCTCTGTCCGTAAAATCTCAACAGCTGGCAATTTTTTATCAATTCGAATCGGCATAACCCTCTCCTAACTGTACTCTTTCAGGAATAATTGCATGTATTTGAAGCCAAATCTCAAACACTTAGTCCCTTTATTATACTGCAAGAAGATATAGTTTTCAATTATAGTTTTTCTCTAACTAGCTATAGTCTATTTTTATATCCTAATGTAGAGAAAACAGCCCTAGGGACTGTTTTTCATTAATAATGCATAAGAACTTTGTAATCGTAGTCACCAATTTTTTCACGGCCGTTCAATTCATCCAATTCAACAAGGAAGGCACAACCTGCCACAACACCGCCAAGTTTTTCAATCATCTCGATGGTTGCCTTAACAGTTCCACCTGTTGCTAAGAGGTCATCTACAATAAGAACACGTTGACCTGGCTTGATGGCATCCGCGTGCATAGTCAAGGTATCAACACCGTACTCTTTTTCATAGTCAGCAGAAATGACTTCGCGTGGCAATTTTCCTGGCTTACGAACAGGCGCAAAACCAATTCCCAACTCAAAAGCAACAGGACAACCCACGATAAATCCACGAGCCTCAGGTCCTACGATCATATCAATTTTCTTGTCAGTAGCATATTGAACGATTTCACGAACAGCATAGCTATAAGCATTTCCATCAGCCATCAAAGGACTGATATCACGGAAAGTAATACCTTCCTTAGGATAATTTTCAATTGTTGCAATGTAATCTTTTAAATTCATCTTTTTCTTTCTTTCAAAGTTTTTTACTCCCTATTATACCATATTTTCTAGTAAAGAAGGAAGAGAAAACAGTATTTCATTTGCTACTCACCCTATAAGCCAAATAAGACAACCATTTTATAGAGACTATAACTTACATACAAAAACGAGCACTTTCGTACTCGTCCTCTGATATAAACTACTGATTAAAGTGAGTTAACGTCAACCTTGATACCAACACCTTGAGTAGTTGTGATTGTCAAGCTTGTTACGTAAGTTCCTTTAGCAGTAGCTGGTTTAGCTTTTTGGATTGTTTCGTTAAATGCTTTGAAGTTTTCAACCAACTTGTCAGCTTCAAATGAAACTTTACCGATGATCGCTTGTACGATACCTGCACGGTCCGCACGGTAAGTGATTTTACCACCTTTAGACTCTTCAACTGCTTTAGCAACATCCATTGTTACAGTACCAGTTTTAGGGTTTGGCATCAAGTTACGTGGTCCAAGGACACGTCCAAGACGTCCAACAAGAGCCATCATGTCAGGTGTTGCGATAACTACGTCGAAGTCCAACCAACCGTCGTTGATTTTAGCAACAAGGTCATCTTCACCAACAAAGTCTGCACCAGCAGCTTTTGCTTCTTCAGCTTTTGCACCACGTGCGAAAACAAGAACGCGTGAAGTTTTACCAGTACCGTTTGGCAATACCATTGCGCCACGGATTTGTTGGTCAGCTTTTTTAACGTCGATGTTCAAGTTGTAAGCAACTTCTACAGTTGCGTCAAATTTTGCAAAGTTAGTTTCTTTTGCAAGTGCTACAGCTTCTTCTACGCTGTATGCTTTTGTGCTGTCGATTTTCTCAAGAGCAGCACGAAGTTGTTTGCTTTTTTTAGCCATTTTCTATTCTCCTTGTAAGTGGTTCAATCGATTTTCATCTCCCACGTCACTTCTCGAAATGATGAAGTCTTGCGGGTTATATTGGGGGTGTTATTGATTAGTCAACAACAGTGAATCCCATAGAACGAGCAGTACCTTCGATCATACGCATTGCAGACTCAATGTTTGCTGCGTTCAAATCTGGCATCTTAGTTTCTGCAATTTCTTGTACTTGTGCACGAGTAACTGTAGCAACTTTAGTTTTGTTAGGTGTACCTGATCCTTTTTCAACACCTGCAGCTTTTTTCAAAAGAACAGCAGCTGGTGGTGTTTTAGTGATGAAAGTAAATGATTTGTCTTCGTAAACTGAGATAACAACTGGAATGATCATACCAGCTTGGTCAGCTGTACGAGCGTTGAACTCTTTTGTGAATCCCATGATGTTGATACCAGCTTGACCAAGAGCAGGTCCAACCGGTGGAGCTGGTGTAGCTTTACCAGCAGGGATTTGCAATTTTACAAGTTTTTCGACTTTTTTAGCCATTTTTAAATCCTCCTTTGTGGTTTTGGCGGTAATTAAATATTTTTACCTCCCACAAGTATGCTTTTCACATACTCATCCATTATACACTATTTATCTAGAATTGCAAGAGAAAAGTTTATTTTTTAATCAACGTAATCTCCGCCTTCAAAGCCGTAGTATTCTTCCAAACTGAGACCACTCTCAGCAATTTCTTTAGCTTCTTTTCCGACATAACGAAGGTGCCATTCTTCAGCCATATAGCCTGTTTCCTTTTCCTTGCCTTTGAGATAACGGACAACAAAACCATAATCAGCTGCATGGTCCAGGAGCCATTGGGCTGCTTTTTCTTCTGTTACCAAATCACCATTTGTCCCAATAACATCAAAGGCCAAGCCAGTTTGGTGTTCGCTATAGCCAGGACGGGCAGAATAACGGTCGGCAGCTTCTTTCCCATCTTGATTGACATAATCTTGATAGAGCTTAGTCTGAGTTTCATAACTTCTAAAACCACTGTAATGGTCGCTGATTGGGAAACCTGCCTCTTGCATCGCTTTGATGAGTTTGACCAGCTCTGCCTTGGCTGTTGGATTTTCCCCTGGATTATAGTCTTTCGACAAAGGATAATGTTTATTTGCTACGATGATTTCATCGTATTTCCCTTGGATGCTGTAGTAGTCACCTTTATTGACCACTTCTGCTTTTTTCTGGGAAGCTCCCTGAGATTTACTGCCGACTGCTCCATCAGCTTGGGCTGTTTGTTCTGTTTTAGCCGCTCCATCTTCATTTTTTGTTTTTTCCTGTGAACAAGCTGCTAAACTCAAGGCTAGCAAGGCTGTCAAGACAAGATATCTTTTTTTCATTTCTACTCCTTTATTTCTAATAATTTATCTACTTCTGACGATAAACGTTTGACTAATTGTTTAATCTCATCCGGTTTTGCTTGACATGTTTCTGAGGTCATTTCTTCAAAGGGAACCCACCAAACTGGACCACGTCCCTTGAGACCGTAACCATTCATATCACCTCTTCGTCTAGGAAACAGATGCCAGTGGAGGTGGGCATCGCCATTGCCTAGAAGTTCGATATTCATTTTCTCAGCAGAGAAGACCTTAGCAACTGCCTCTTGGACTAGACTCATTTCCTCTAGAAAACGGAGTCTCATTTCCTTTTCTAAATGGTGCAATTCCGTGACGTGTTCCTTGGCTAGAAAGAGACTATAGCCTGAAAAATACTGGTGATCTCCAATCACAAGATAGCCTGTTTCCAACTCTTTGACAAAGTAAGGATTGTCCCCAGCTTTAATGAGCTCAATTCTCTGGCAAATAAGGCACATATTAGTCTACCAACCCGCTCTTAAGGTAAGCATCAACCATACGCTCTGTTGCGACTACCGAGTCAATATGAGTGCGTTCATATGAATGGCTAGACTCGATACCAGCACCGAGAAGGGCGTGTTTGACTTCTGCACCTGCAGACATAGCTGCCGAAGCGTCCGAACCATAAAATGGATAGATGTCCAGCTTAAATGGAATATCTTGCTCTTTAGCCAAGGCAACCAAATGTTGACGGAAGTCATAGTAATAAGGTCCTGAAGCATCCTTGACACAGATAGACACTGTGTACTCATCTGTTTGCTGATCATCGCCCATAGCTCCCATATCCACAGCCAGATATTCTACTACCTGAGCAGGAATATTAGAGTTAGCACCATGCCCCACTTCTTCAAAGACTGAAAAAGCAAAATGGGTTGTTACTGGCAATTCAATCTTCTCTTCCTTATAAATGCGAAGTAGGTTAAGCAAAATCGCTGCGCTGACCTTATCGTCCAAATGACGAGACTTGATAAATCCTGTATCTGTCACGACAGTTCGTGGGTCAAAGCTGATAAAATCACCAACCTCAATCCCCAAGGCACGAGTTTCTTTTTCGTTGGTCACTTTTGCATCCAAACGCACTTCCATATTGTCCTGGGTGCGTTCTGCAGTTCCTGCATCCTTGTAGACATGGCAAGAAGTTTGGTGGATGAGGATGGTGCCTGATAGCTTTTGATCTGTACTAGCCACATGAACGGTACAGTTTTCTCCTTCAATCATATTCCAAGGAAAACCACCGATACGGTCCAATTTGAGACGGCCGTCTGGTTTGACAGCGCGGACAATGGCACCAAGCGTATCCACATGGGCAGTCACGTAGCGGTGTTCTTCATCATTTTGACCTTTGATGGTCACATTGACACCACCCTTGGCTGTGCGAACCGGCTGGTAACCAAAACCTTCTAAAGTCTTGACTAAATAGTCCGAAATTTCACGAGTAAAACCCGTTGGCGACGCAATGGCTGTCAGTCCTTTGATATATTCTACTGTTTGATTCATTTCTTCACCTCTTTTGCTACCTATTATAACACATTTATCATCGGATAAAAAAAGAAAATCACTCCTGTAGACTTGGCTACAAAAGTGATTTTAGTGATTATTCCATTTCAAAAACATCGCTTTCTTGCTTGTTTGGTAGAACCAATGAGAGCAGGATTCCGACAATAGCTGGCACCAACCATGGGAGAGATGCTTTAGCAAAAGGAAGAGCGTTAACAAGGTTTGCAAGAAACTCAACCTTAAATGAGCTTCCTAATACGCTTGCAATGGCAATAGCTGTAACCACAGCAATTGTCAACTGCATACCTGGTTTTGAAAGAGCCACAAATTTGTTCACAATGACAATCATAACGATAGCAATCGTGATTGGGTACAAAATAACCAGTACAGGAATTGAGTACTTGATAATCGCATCAAGACCCAGATTAGCAATAGCAAATCCAATCAAAGTAAAGGCTGTCGCATAAACCTTGTAGCTGATTTGTGGGAAACGCTCATTAAAGAACTCAGCTGTTGACACAATCAAACCAACAGTTGTTGTAAAGCAGGTTACGGTAACCATAGCTGCAAGGAAGAGTTGAGCTGTTGAGCCAAATATTTCTTGAGTGGCTTGTGACAAAATGTAAACACCTGGTGTTCCACCCTTCATCACCTCAGCTGGTACTGGGAAATGATTTCCAAGGAAACCTAAACCGATGTAAAGAGCGCTGAAGGCAAGGGCAACAAAGATACCAACAACCCAAATAGTTGAAATGTATTCTTTCTTACTTGAAAATCCAAGTTGTTTCAAGGTTTGAACTGCGATTACGCTAAAGGCAACTGAAGCAAGGGCGTCCAAGGTATTGTAACCTTCTAGGAAACCTGTACCAAAGGCAGAAGCTTGATAAGCAGCTGACGCAGCTTGAGGACTTGTTCCACCGTATTTGAAAGCTCCCAGAACAACCAAGATAACAATCAAAATCGCAAAGACTGGCGTTAAAATACGGCCAATACGGTCTAAGATTTTTGATGGATTAAGTGAGATTAGATAGGCTGCTACAAAATACAGAACCGTAAAGACAATCAAGCCAAGACCTTTATTTGCATCCGACAAAAGAGGTCTAATCCCTACCTCGTAAGCTGTTGTCGCAGTACGTGGGATGGCAAAGAATGGACCGATTGATAAGTAAAGAACTGAGAGGTAAAGAGTCGCAAACCAAGGCGCTATCTTCGTTGAAATCTCGTAGATATATCCTTTAGGATTTAGCGTTCCAATAATAAGGGTCAAGACGGCGATACCGACGCCTGAAAAGACAAAACCTGCGATAGCAGGAAGAAAATGTTCTCCAGATAGAGCACCCAGAGAAGGCGGAAAAATCAAGTTCCCCGCACCAAAAAATATTCCAAACAGGAGTAAACCTGTTAGGGCACCTTTTTTAGCCATGTAAATCTCCTTCATATTTATAAAATACTGACCTAGTATATCATGAATAGGAGTATGAAAAAAGCTTCACGAAGTAAATATTGAATGTTTTCAAGATTCACAAAAATAAGAATTATCTAAAAATAACATTCTCCTACCTAGATCACACCAAGTAGGAGAAAATTCTAATGTTCAAAGTTCTTCAAAGGCAGTCATACCACCTTGGACATTGATAACCTCATAACCTTGTTCAGCTAAAAATTGACAAGCACGCGCTGATCTCATTCCAGATTTACAAATAACATAATGTAACTGATCCTTGTCCAATTGATCATAAGTATCAGCTAATTGACTCAGAGGAAGATTCTGAGCACCTTCTAAATGAAGAGCTTCAAACTCATCCACTTCTCTCACGTCCACTAGAGAAAGTTGGTCGTTTTGGTAAAGCTGGTAAAATGCGTCAAAGGAAATTTCTTTCATTCTTTTTCTCCTAATACTCTTCGAAAATCTCTTCAAACCACGTCAGCGTCGCCTTACCGTAGATATATGTAACTGACTTCGTCAGTTCTATCCATAACCTCAAAACCGTGTTTTGAGCAGCTTGCGGCTAGCTTCCTAGTTTGCTCTTTGATTTTCATTGACTATAAAATGGTTTTAATTCTTTTTTTCAAATCTGGCACCACTTCTGACTCAAACCAAGGATTTTTGGCCATCCAGATTTGATTTCGAGGTGAAGGGTGAACTAATGGAAAATAGGCTGGTAAGTAATTCTGGTAATGTTTTACCCGTTCTGTCACCTTGCCACTGATTTTTTCCTGTAAATAGTAGGCTTGAGCATATTGCCCAATCAAAAGGGTTAACTGAATATCTGGCAATTCTTGCAAGAGCTGCTGATGCCATTTTTCTGCAAAACCGGTACGAGGTGGAAGATCACCCGACTTGCCATGCCCTGGAAAGTAGAAATCCATAGGTAGAACAGCAAAATAACCTGAATTGTAAAAGGTATCTTCATCCACACCGAGCCAATCTCGCAAGCGGTCACCACTTTTATCTTTCCAGTAAAGGCCTGCTTCTTGAGTTTTAAGTCCAGGTGCCTGACCGATGATATTGATGCGAGCAGTCTTTGGCGCTACAAAGAGAGGCTCTATTCCGCGCTCGGTATAGCTGGCATTCTGCGGATCCGCCATGATAGCCTGCTTTATTCTTTCGATTTGAGACATCTACTTTCCCTCCAAAAAGAAGTCTAAGCATAGCATCTCAGACTTCTATCGTTTTATTTGATCAATTCATAAATAGCTTCGGCATAGATTGCTGCTGCTCGGAAAAGATCGTCCAAGGCGATAAATTCATTGGCTTGGTGCATGGTGTCAATGGAGTCTGGGAACATAGCTCCGTAGGCAACTCCGCGTTCTAGCAAGCGACCAAAAGTGCCACCACCGATGACTTGCTCGTGACCTTTAAGGCCTGTTTGTTTTTCATAGACATTCAACAAAGTTTGAACAAGCGGATCTTCCATTGGCACATAGTGAGGCGTGTGACCGTGTTCAGAAAGGCTAACAGAAGCAACTGGCAAGTTTTCAAGGATTGACTTAATTTGTTCTGGACTTGTTCCTTTCGGATAGCGGATGTTGAGGGCAATGGTATTGTCAGCGCTTGTTTCATCAAAGCGGAAGACACCTGCATTCATAGAAAGGGCACCCATCTTTTCATCCACATGGGCAATCTTGAGATTTTCACCCTCATGGTCGTTCAAGAGAATCTTACCAGCAATGTCTAGGTAGTCTTTGGCTGGCCCAGCAAAGTCAAACTGGCTGAGGAAGAGGGCCAGGTAAGTCGCTCCATTGACACCTGAAGCAGGCATGGCACCATGGGCTGATTTCCCAATGATCGTCACCTTGTATTGACCAGCCTCTTCTTGGATTTCTCCTCTGAGCTTGTGTTCTGCAACAAAGGCATCTAATTTACCTTTCAAGTCAGTCAAATCACCTGAAACAACTGCTGTTGCTGATTCAGGTACCATGTTTTCACGCAAACCACCTGTAAAGTTGTGAAGACGGGCGGCACCTGCATTTTCTCCTGCAAAATGGAGGTATTCAGTAATGTTTCCTTTTTCACCGTTGATGATAGGGAATTCAGCATCTGGAGAGAAACCGAAGTCTGGTTTTGCAAGTCCTACGTGTTCGAAGTAGTAGTCCATGTCTGCCCAGCCTGATTCTTCATCTGTTCCGACGATGAAACGGACTTTCTTAGAAGTTGGAAGTCCCAATTCTTTGATGATTTTCAAGCCATAGTAACAAGCTGTTGTAGGTCCCTTATCATCAGAAGCTCCACGCGCATAAAGGCGACCATCTTTGATAGTTGGTGTGTAAGGGTCTGTGTCCCAACCGCTACCAGCAGGCACTACGTCCATGTGGGCAAAGATTCCGAGAACTTCTTCTCCATCACCAAACTCGAAATGTCCTGCATAGTTATCAACATTCTTAGTTGGATATCCATCACGATCTGCGATTTCAAGGAATTTCTCCAAAGCTTTTACTGGACCAGGTCCAAATGGATGCTGGGCATCAACCTTGCTATCATCACGTTCTGAGTTAATTTCCAAAAGGCTAAACAAGTCAGCCAAGAGGTCTTCTTTGCGTTTTTCTACTTCTGCTGTAAAATCAATTGCTGTCATATTATCTTCCTTCTATCTTTTCTCGATGATTTCATCTACTGGCAAGCGGTAGCTTGGTTCCAATTTTTCGTCTGTGTATCCCACTGTAATCAAAAGTTCTGGTCGGAAACGTTCTTCGATTTCTAAAATTTCGTTGGCTTTTGACTTGTCAAATCCAAGAATAATGTTAGAACCAATCCCTTGGTCTGTAAGAGCGAGAACCAAGTTCATGGCAACCAAACCAGCATTAAGGGCCAAGTAGTCGCTAACTTGTTGTTCATTGTAACGGGCAAATTCTGCAGGCAAATTCTTCATAAAATATTGAAGTTGTTCTTCTGAAAAATTATTTGCTCCACCGACACGGGCAATCTTGCGGGCGCGTTTGGCTAAGTCTGTATCTGTAAAGAGGGCAATGGTTACAGGCGCTGATGATACCTGCTCAAAGTTTGAACCATAAGCCAATTTTGCCAATTCAGCATTTTTCTCACGAACCACCACAAATTTCCAAGGCTGGCTGTTGTGGGCGCTTGGAGCCAAGGTTGCAATTTCGATAGCCGTACGCACATCTTTTGGATCCACTGGCTTATCAGTAAACTGCTTGGTCGCATGACGTTTTTTGTTTAATTCAAGAAATTTCATAACCGATTTCCTTTTCTAATTCTACTGCTTCCATTCTACCATAATTTGAAAGAGCTTGCAGGGATTTTCCATGATTAAGTTTTTTTATAGCAACCATAAAAAATATATATTGGTTCGTCGGGAAAGTTTCTGATAAACTAGCAGATAACTTTACATTTGAATGGAGACATTATGAAAAAATTTAGCCTACTACTAGCTATCGTCCCCTTTTTAGTTGCCTGTGGAAATCAAGCTACACCTAAAGAGACCAGCTCTCAAAAGACAATCGTCGTTGCTACAGCTGGTGATGTGCCGCCATTTGACTACGAAGACAAGGGAAATCTGACAGGCTTCGACATCGAAGTTCTAAAAGCAGTTGATGAAAAACTCAGCGACTATGAGATTCAATTCCAAAGAACTGCCTGGGAGAGTATCTTCCCAGGACTTGATTCTGGTCACTATCAGGCTGCAGCCAATAACTTGAGTTATACAAAAGAGCGTGCTGAAAAATACCTCTACTCACTTCCAATTTCCAACAACCCCCTCGTCCTTGTCAGCAACAAGAAAAATCCTCTGACTTCACTTGACCAAATCGCTGGCAAAACAACGCAAGAGGATACTGGAACTTCAAACGCTCAATTCATCAATAACTGGAATCAAAAGCACACTGACAATCCCGCTACTATCGATTTTTCTGGAGAGGATATCGGTAAACGAATCTTAGACCTCTCTAACGGTGAATTTGATTTCCTAGTTTTTGACAAGGTATCGGTTCAAAAGATTATCAAGGACCGTGGCTTAGATCTCTCAGTCATTGATTTACCTTCTGCCGATAGTCCCAACAACTATATCGTTTTCTCAAGCGACCAAAAAGAGTTTAAAGAGAAATTTGATAAAGCGCTCAAAGAACTCTATCAAGACGGAACACTTGAAAAACTCAGCAATACCTATCTAGGTGGTTCTTATCTCCCAGATCAATCTCAGTTACAATAAGATATATAAAAGCGATTGGACCAGCCAATCGCTTTTTTAGTTTGCATTGGTTATTTTAGGAAACTCTTACAAAAAATCAAAATAATCCTTCACATCTTCTACATACCCATGCTTTTCTATTAAGCTGGCTAAAAGTTCCAGATTGTGCCCCTGATAGTTGTCTTCTCTTCGTAGCTCTTCATACATTTCGATAAAGGGAAGCCCCTTGGACTTGGCCAATTCTAACTCCGCTTCATAGTCATAAGCGACTTTACGAAATAGGATATTTACCAATTCCCCATCTTCAACTTCTATCACGGCATACTGGGCACGGTGATTTTTTAACGCCTCCCAATTAAAATAGGGCATGCCAATCGACCCTGGATTGATGATTTGTTGCCCTTGACTGCCATAACGAAGCAACTGCTTGTGAACATGACCATAGACTGCCACGTCGGTTTCAGCATCTAGGAGTTGGTCAAATTTCTCCGTATCATTATCAACCAGTAAGTCACTCCCATAGTTTTTGTCAGGTAAATTATGAGAGAGAGAAAAGCGCAGTCCGTCAACTTCTTTCTTTTCTAGCAAAGGCAAGCTTCGTAGCCAGACAATCGTTGCAGGATCCATTCGCTCCATCAAAAACTGGGTCAATCGCATGAGCTGGATTTCTTGTGGATGTTCCAAACCATATTCGCCATCCAGGGCCTCAAGGACACAATCATCCCAATTACCTCGAACACTTGCCGTTATAGGAAGTCCCTTCAGCAGAGCGACCAGATCATTTGCGCCTGGACCAGGAAGAAAAATATCTCCCAGAAGCCAGTATTCACTGACTCCTTGATTTTTAGCATCTGCAACAACTGCTTCTAAGGCCGTCGCATTGCCATGAATATCTGATAAAATTGCGATTTTATGATTCATAATGGTCTCCTTCTGTTTGGTAATTTACACTCTTTTCCGCTACTTGAGACAACTCCATTTCTTCCTGCGGCTTCAACTTCCTCTGCACAGCTTCTGCGACTGCCCTTGGCACACCGACTTCAGCGATTTCATCCACACTGGCTTCCTTGATTTTGGTTAGAGACTTGAAATGCTTCATGAGATTTTGCTTGCGTTTAGGTCCCAGCCCTTCAATTCCATCCAGTTGTGAAGAAAAAGAATTTTTGGAGCGCAGTTGGCGGTGGAAAGTAATGGCAAAGCGGTGGACCTCATCTTGAATGCGTTGAAGGAGGAAAAATTCCTGAGAATTGCGAGACAGCTCTACCACCTCAAGCGGATCTCCAAAGAGCAATTCATGGGTTTGGTGCTTATCATTCTTTTGCAGACCTGCAATTGGGATATCCAAGCCCAGTTCATCTTGGATGACCTGCTTGACAATATTGACTTGACCTTGTCCCCCATCAATGACAATCAAATCTGGAGGAGTCAAACCATCACGCTGTACTCGACCATAGCGCCTGCGAATGACTTCTCTCATACTGGCATAGTCGTCTGGCCCGACTACGGTCTTGATTTTATACTTACGGTAATCCTTCTTACTAGGTTTTCCGTTGACAAAGACCACCATGGCCGAAACAGGACTGGTCCCCATGATATTGGAGTTATCGAAGGATTCGATGCGAACTGGAGTCGGGATTTGGAGCAAACGTCCTAGATTTTCAATAGCTCCTTGTGTCTTTTCGACAGATTTCTCTAGCAGGTTGAATTTCTGCTCCAGACTGACACGTGCATTCTTTATAGCCAAATTAACCAGTTGCTTTTTCTCTCCACGCTGGGGCTTGACAATCTTGGTATCCACCAAAGCCTTGACAGCTTCTTCGTCAATATCCTGCGGAATCAATACCTCATTGGGTACTAGGTGAGATTTTTCTTGATAAAATTGTCCCACATAGGTTAGAAAGTCCTCATCCGGATCATTGTAATAGGGGAAAAGATTGACATCGCGCTCAATGAGTTTTCCCTGACGGACAAAGAAAACCTGAACACACATCCAACCCTTGTCCACATAGTAGCCAAAGACATCACGATTCTGGAGATCCTTAGCCATGACCCGTTGCTTGGTTCGAAGCGTTCCAATAGCCTGAATCAGGTCACGGTATTCCGCTGCACGTTCAAACTCCATACTTTGAGCTGCCTTCGCCATCTTTCCCTTGAGGTCATCGATGATTTTGTCATCCTGTCCTTTTAGGAAATCAGAAACCTCCTGAGCCATGGACTGGAAATAAGCCTCATCCTTCTTACAGATGGTGTGGGCCATACATTGACCGATATGGTAGTAAAAACAAACCTTAGAAGGAGGATTAGTACACTTACGAAAAGGGAAAATCCGATCCAGCAACCGCTTGATTTCATTGGCCGCCCCCACATCTGGATAAGGTCCAAAGTAGAGACCTCCGTCCTTTTTAACCTGACGGGTGATAATCAAACGAGGATAGCGTTCATTGGTGATTTTGATGAAAGGGTAAGACTTATCATCCTTGAGCATGATATTGTACTTAGGCTTATTTTCCTTGATCAGGTTGATTTCCAGAAGGAGAGCCTCAATATTAGACTCCGTAACGATAAATTCAAAATCCACAATTTCAGACACCAAGGCCTCTGTTTTGGTATCGTGACTCCCACGGAAATAAGATCTCACGCGGTTACGCAGATTTTTAGCCTTTCCTACATAGATAATCGTACCGTTTTTATCCTTGTGAATGTAGCAACCAGGGTTGGTCGGCAAGAGCTCTAGTTTTGATTTAATCAAGTTATTCATAGTTCCATTATAGCAAAAAAGTAGGGAAAGATAATCCCCTACTCATTGGTCTCATATAATTTTCGAAGGTTTTCAACATCCTCTTTCTGGATACCATAAAAAGAACCTGCTGGTTGCATGACAGACTTCTCATCTGTATGGTCCAAGCCAATCGCATGCCCCAACTCATGTTCTGCCGTATGGACAAGGCGCTCATAGGAATAGCCATAGTCAGGATTGGACAGATAATAATGATTCAACCGCACCGTGACAGACAAGAATTGTCCTGTTAAGAAGTTGGTTTGACTTTCCGCCTCTCCTGCCACAGGAGTGTTTCCATCGTTCATCTCCGTAGCCGTAATATCTGCCTTGCTGACCTCAGTCACGATTTCAAAATGAAAAGCACCAGTTTGATTCCAATTCTGAATCGCTTCTAAATACGCCTCTTGAAAGCGTGAATCCATCTGGGGATCCAAGTAAATACGAGCAGAAGCCTGTGACCACCTTCCTTCAGAATGTTGGTGGCTATCAGTCTGGTTCAACTTAGGCAGTTGCCCTGTTCTTTCCCATTGGTCGATACTTTGTTGACCAATTTTTACCGACCGCTCTGCTTGCTTTAGCGCTCCTTGAAAATCCCCGTTCAGATACCAGAGAAAACCAAAAGCAAGAGCGCATAAGAGAACAACTATCCAAACCAGGCGCCAAAACAAACGCCACACAAAAGAAAAGAAAGCCCCTATCAAACGAAAAAGCCAACGCATATCTCTCCACCTTTCTAGCAAATAAAGTCTATTTTACTAAAACAAGCTGAAAGAAAGCTAAATACTGGCTTTTTCATCTTAACGTCCTAATATTTTTTTGAATAACTGAATAGCTTTGTATTTTAAAGGTGATGGATGGTAACGGAAAGTACCCGCTTTGCGTACAATATAACCATTAAAATTTTGTTTAAAACGCAAAACACCATCACTACCATCAAAAATCCCTTGAATACCTAGGAAGTTGTATTTAGGTATTCCACGTTTTATACTTTCCAACATAACATATTTTTGAAGTAGCGCAGGGGCATAGAACTTATTAAATTCAGTGTAGGAACCACTAAAGAGGTAAGTCGTTTCCTGAGGCATATAAACAAATAAACTCCCGGCTAAAACAATATCTTCTTCTCCATATTTTTCAATCAAGTCTCTCGCTTCTGCTTTTCGAACTTCAAAAGTTTCAAATTGACTAGAATATTCTCTCAGTTGATTTTGTTTTTTCTCAGAATAAGGATTTTTACTCAAATCAAGTCGCAACTTGTCCAAGATTTCTTCTAGTTTACTTTGTTCACCTTGCAATTTGTTCATATACTCCGAAAAATTTAAGCTTGCTATGAGAAACTCCGCTTGTTCTCCAAATGAATCATAAAAGTGCTCATAATATTCTAAACTTTTATCACTATATTCTCTACGTTCAGATGTTTCTTTTGTTATATTCTTAAAAATCGATAGTTCTTCACGTTTTAACTTTTTCAACCGAATGCCAAACGTTTCAGCCTTTTTCACCAAGGGTTTACCCTTTTTGCTAAAACTTTTAAGCAAATTCTTTTCAGTTAATTCAGTCAAATCTTTATAGTATAACCAATCTGGTTCTCCACCTGGATAACCCGTTGTCAATCCATCAAATTGATAACCTAAATCAGTTAAACCTTGAATGATACTTTTTTTCTCAGCATCTATTGGATTACCTTCACTATCAAAAGTTTGATAAGTTTCATAAGGTTTTACAAGCAACTCTAATACACCATTTTGCTTGGCATATTCTTTTAACTCTGCATAAAAAACTGGAAGAGCATCTTGTTGGGTATAAATAGGACCCGAATTGAGCTCCATATGCAGCCCCCCCAGCATGGGCAAGCTATAAACCAGAGCTGCAACTTGAATCTCTCCTTCTTGTTTCAAAGCAAGGTAAACAATTCGAGCCCCTCTTTTTTCTAACAAGTCCCCCATCTGGACCGATTGCATAAAGGAACGAGAAGAAACCTGATCAGAATAAGTACGAAACTCTTCTTTTGTGAGTGTAGTTAGTGCCATATACTTACTTTCTATGTTTTTTTCTTAATGTTTTACGGAAATCAAGAGCAAGTCTTAACAGAGGATAGAGGGGATGAGTCGGCATTGTAAATTCACCCAAGTATTCTTCAATCGTTGGATTAAATTTTTCCTTAAAATGATAAAGTCCACCATTGAGAGAGTTTTCAACACCACCTAAATTTTGCCACACTATACCTCGTTCAAAGGCATAGCGAGCTGTTTCATACCAAGTTAAAATTGGTGCATTGTAACGTTTAAAATCATCATCCATACCAGCATATAGATTGACAGAGGTATTACCAAATTCCAAACTCAAAGTAGCCGCTAAAGGAATGTTTGATTTTCCCATATTCATATATCCCTGCAAGAAATCTATTTCCTCTTCTAAACGTTCTTTTTCTTTTATATTTTCTTGAACTTTTGAAGGTTTGGTTGCATCACTAAATTTTTCTGCAACTACTCTATTTTTTTCCAGCTGTTCTTCTAATTCTCGTAAACGCTTAGAAACATCCAAACTCGTTAGCGTGATATAAGAATCTTCTTTAAAGTTATCTAATAATTTTTTATAGTAGACTTCATTTCTTAAATGAATATCTTTTCGTTTCTCAGTTTTTTTCATCAACTCCGAAAATGAATCTAATAGTTCCAGTCCACCATATTGAATCTCAAGACCTTTGTTTCGTGCTGTTCGGATAGCTTGCCTCGTTGATTTAGAAAGTTTATCTTCTTCAAAATTTTCCTTATATATTTTCGCCTGAATACGAGGCTGAATGGTGTCATCCATCTCGATTGTCTGCCCAGACCATTCCACTCCTAATTGCCCTAAAATATCAACAATAGCAAGATTTTCAGGATATTCTGTTTTATCTTGATTGACCAAATGTTGAGATAGACAAATGCTTGGATCGAAAGTCACAAAAACCGCTCTCTTATTGCGAGCATAAGACTTAATAGACTGCAGGACAAACTTTAAAAGTTCTGTATCCCTGTAATCCAATATAGGACCTCTTGGAATATAAAACATTTTATACCCCAAAGGCAGAGATTTTATGAGAATACTAGCCACAGCCAGTAAGTTCTCCCCTTCATAGACACCAAGCCTCTCATGATTCCAATCAGATTTCACTTTTTCCCAAGCACTGCTTTGTAATAGATTAACCATGGGATGTTCTTTTACAAAATCATCATACTCTGATAGTGGTATCCCAAGCTGATAACGATACATATTTTTCTCTCTTTCAACTAGTATCTCTCTACTATTTTACTATTTTCGATTAAAAAGTCTAGCAAAAATAGACTTCCATCAATGTTTTTAAGCCAAGAATAACTATAAATGGTGGTTTATTTATAAAAAATTAGCTCAATCTCTCTTCTAATTTGAAATCAATCGGTAGGATTTTTAAAAACCGTTCCAATTGTTTTTCCCAGTAGTACCACTCGTGAGTTCCAGCGCTATGGCTATAGGTCACATCAAAACCTAATTTTTTGAGATTTTTCACTGCTAGATTATTGGCTTCATACAAGAAATCCTGCTCTCCACACCAAGCCCAAAGTTTGGTCTTTTTATCCGATTTTTTAGCTAGACTTTCAAGAGAATAGGGGCTAGCTGTCCAATCTTTAATCTCCCCAAACACACCTCTCCAATAAGCTGGCGTTCCCAGATCTTGACTCTCAGGAGAAAAATCTTGAAAACTAAGGGCGCCTGAAAAGCTAGCTGCATGAGAAAAACGATTTGTAGCAAGAGCCAATTTGAAACAGCCATAGCCTCCCATAGAGAGACCAGCGATAAAGGTCTTTTCACGCTTACTGGTCATATTAGGGAAGAATCGTTTCAGAACCTGTGGCAATTCCTCTGCTAGAGCTGTGTAATAGTCAAAGCCATATTGGGTATCGGTGTACCAACCGTTGCTGGTATTGGGCATGACAACGATGAGATTGGTTCCTCGAAGCAAGCGTTCTACATTGGTTCGCTTGAGCCAACTATTATGATTGCCAGACATCCCGTGCAAGAGGTACAAGACGGGAATGTCTTTACAATCTGGTTCTTCCACTCGATTGGCATCAGGGTAGAGGACATTCACTCCCCACTCCATATCCAAAACTTGTGAGTAATACTCGATTTTCATTACTGCCATATTTTTTCCTCTATTTTTCTATAAGAAAAAGCCGAAACTCGACTTTCTCTCTGTTTATTTCAACGATTATTTTGCTTCCATGACTACTGGTAAAATAGCTGGACGACGCTTAGTCTGGTCAAAGAGATACTTAGTTAAATTATCACGAACCTTCCCTTTAAGGTCTGCCCAGTCAAAGTCATCTCCTTGCAGATAGTCTTCTACCGTCTGGTTAATCAATTCTGAACTTTCACGGAGAATATCGCGGCTCTTCTTGAGATAAACAAATCCACGCGTGTGAACACGGGCCTTGGCCACAATTTTCTTCTCACGGCGGTTAACGGTAATTGCTACGATGAAAATACCATCCTCTGATAAGACCTTACGGTCACGAAGAACCACATTTCCAACATCACCAATAGCATTCCCATCAATCAAGACATCCCCTGCCGAAACTGCTCCAGCTGGGACAAAGTCTCCATTCTCATAAGCCATGCTGGTTCCCTTTTTAGGGATGAAAATGCGTTCTGGCAACATCCCAACTGCCATAGCAGCCTTAGCATGGGCATCCAACTCACGGTATTCCCCCTGAATCGGGAAGAGATACTTAGGTTGCAAGAGATTAATCATCAACTGCAAATCACGCGCATTCCCGTGGCCTGACACACGCAAGCTTTGGGTGATCAATTTGACAACACCACCAGCTTGGTAAATCATGTTTTCCACACGCGCCATGACTGCTTCTTTAGCGATAGACGGAGTGGTTACGATATAGACTAGGTCACCTTCCTTGATTTCCACATAACGGTGACGACCAATCGACATCTTGCGAAGACCATTGATTGGCTCACCCATACGACCTGTCTCAAGGATGATCAACTCATGGTCTTCAAAGCGAGACATATCTTTTGGTTTAATCAAAAGACTCTCGTTAGCTAGGGACAATTTCTTAAGGCGAATAGCAGTACGGACAATATTTTCAATATCGAATCCTGTCAAGACCACACGACGGCCTGTTGCATCCGCAGCGTCAAATACCTGCTGGATACGAGAGAGGTTGCTGGCTACTGCTGCAACAATGATACGACCCTCCCAGTCCGCAATGGTTTGGGTGATTTCATCCCCAACTTCACTTTCACTAGCCACTTGGATATTGCTATCTGCATTGGCTGAATCGCTAAGAAGAGCTAGAACCCCGTCACGACCGATTTCTGCCAAACGAGCAAAGTCTGTCGCATAGGATTCACTAGCTGTCTGGTCAAATTTGAAGTCTCCTGTATAAACAATGCTACCTTCATCTGTCTTCAAGACCACACCCAAACTTTCTGGGATAGAGTGGGTCGTACGGAAGAAGGAAACCACAGTTCCTCCAAAATCAATCTCCGAATCCTCATCGATAACATGGAAATCATTAAATTTCTTAACCGCATCATTCCCTTTAACAAAGAGTTTGGCCAACTCAATGGTCAACTCAGAGCCAAATACAGGTACCTTGGCTTCAGCCAAGAGATAAGGCAGAGCACCAATGGCATCCGCATGGCCGTGGGTCAAGAAGACCCCTGCGATACGGTCGCTATTTTCAAAAAGGTAATCCATATTGGGAATGACCACATCCACCCCTAGTTGTTCATTTTCAGGGTATTTTAGACCTGCATCCAAAACGAAAATAGACCCATCGATTTCAGCGATATACATATTTTTCCCATTTTCACGCACACCACCAAGTGTTGTTAAACTGATATTACTCATTTTTCCTCCGAAAGCTTAATTTATCTTGATTATAGGGTTACTTACCCTTTTATTCTAAAAGCACTACTTTTAGCCGAATCTTTTCCTACCATTATACCATTTTTTTGATGATTTTCAAAATGAAGATTCGTTTTCAAAAAAGAGCTGGTTCCCCAAGCTCTTTCCTACGTCTACTCTTTTTCCATTAAAAAGTCATAAATTTCTTGCACAGTTCCTAGTGCCATCATTTCTTGGTCTTTGACGGTTTGTTTGAGATTTTGGTAAATCTGACTTTCTCCGATTTCCCGCTTTGGTGCCTCTTTATTCACTGTCATGACACCATCTTTGATTGTCACAAAACCTAGCTCTTCAAACACTTGAATCATCTTGACCAGCAAGATTTGTTGAATATTAAGATAAGCAGCCAAATCTTTGAGCTTGTAGCGAATATCAAACTCTGGAAACTGGTAGATGGTCTTGTACAATTTGGCAAACTGCTCTCTAGTCCCATATCCTGTTAAATAGTAGGCCTTGTCAATGTCATTTTTGAAATAAACAGCAGAGAAATTCTGTTCCTGAAAAATAGTCTTCAGCTGAGTAATATCCTCAGGAATGGTTTTTACAACAACAGCTTCACTAGTCGCTATATCTGGCAGTTCTCCCGCAAAATCCAAGACTGGAACCCCTTCTGGCAAGACTGCATTTTTCCCACGAATGTTAAAAAGTTGAACACCTTCCACACGCGCATCCACCATCATCAACTGCAGGGCAGTTTGGCCATTCCATTGGTTGACAGACAATTTGACTGCCAACTCTAGATTCTTGGTTTGAGAAAACTCTGTCGCCCATCTGCCTTGGCCAAAGGCTACCACTTCAAAACTCGCCTCACCTTTGGAAATTTTCAGTTTGAGATGGGCATTGCCTGCCCCCATAGTACGGGCACTTTCGACCTGAAAATCCTTTATATAAAAGATAGGTTTCTGATTGTCCATGCCAAAAGGTGCCAAACGTTCAAAGTTCTTGACTGTTTCAAGACTCAAAGTCTCCAAATCCAACTCTTCATCTAGGTTTAACTTATTCTTGCCAGTAGCATCTGCACCTTTTTCACGGACATAATCTTCCAAAACCTGAGATAAATCTGAGAGTTTCTCAACTTCCAGCGTCATACCAGCCGCACCAGCATGGCCGCCAAAGGCGATAAAGAGGTCTCGACGAGGATCCAAGGCTTCAAAAATATCGACCGCTTCCACACTACGAGCACTACCCTTGGCACGACCGTCCTCTATATTGAGAACGATGACTGTCTGTCCTAGTTCTTCCAACAAACGACCAGCCACGATTCCTAGAACTCCAGGATTCCAGCCTTCCTTAGCCAAGACTTGGACCTTCTTCTCAAGGTCCACCATGGTCTTAGCTTCTTCATAGATAGACTGGACGATTTCCTTGCGCTCTTCGTTTTTCTGATGAATCATGAGAGCAATCTCATGCGCTTCCTCATCATCAAAGCCAGTCAGCAAATCAATAGCAGGATTGGGATCATCCAAGCGGCCCAAGGCATTCAAACGAGGGGCAATCTGGAAACCAACTGTCTCTTCTGTCACTTCGTTGGCGGCAATCCCAGCCATATCCATCATTTCTTGTAGACCAATGCGCTGAGTGTGCCCCAACATTTCCAGACCATATTGAACCAAGATACGATTTTCATCCGTCAAACTCACCATATCTGCAATGGTACCAATAGCGACCAAATCAAGCAATTCCACTTGTACTTCTTCTAACAGAGCACAAGCCAGCTTGAAAGCCACTCCACAACCAGCCAAATATTTGAAAGGATAGTCCGCATCTGGATGTTCAGGATGGACAATAGCATAGGCATCTGGTAAGATTTCAGGCATAGAATGGTGGTCAGTCACAATGACATCGACTCCCATAGACTGAGCCAATTCAATGGCTTCGTGACCAGCAACCCCATTGTCCACCGTCACAATCAAGGAAATTCCTTCTTGCTCGATAAAGTATTTATAGACACTGGCATTAGGGCCATAGCCATCGGTAAAACGATTGGGCAAGTAAACACGGCACTCAGCACCAAGCTGTTCCAAACTTTCCTTCACAATAGAAGCCGAAGTCATACCATCCGCATCATAGTCTCCATAGATGAGAATATTTTCCCCTTCTTCAATGGCCTGACGAATCCGTTCTACTGCCTTGTCCATATCATGGAGCAGATAAGGGTCATGCAAGTCCTCCAAGGAAGGTTCTAAAAACTTCTTCAGACTTTCTTGGTCCTGAATCCCTCTTTCAAATAATAACCGAGCCACCTCAGGACCCAGCCCAGCCTTCTTGGCTATCTTTGTAAAATCCGCATCTTCAACCTGCGGGGCAAACTGCCATTCATAAGTAGGTGTTATCAAAAAGACATCCACTCTTTCTAAGAATTCTATTGCTTCATTATAACATGATTTAGGCTTTTTCTCTATCCAGATTGCTTTCTACAAAAATTTTACTAACTTTTTTCTGATATGATTTGACAAGAAAAATCTTTTGGTGTAGAATCGTGTTATAAAATCTAACACAAAGGAGATTACTTATGGCTTTAGTAGAATTTGAACACGTCGAAAAATATTACGGAGACTACCATGCACTCCGTGACATCAATCTCCGTTTTGAAAAAGGGCAAGTCGTTGTCCTCCTAGGCCCTTCTGGTTCTGGGAAGTCCACTCTTATCCGCACCATCAATGGTTTGGAGGCTGTTGATAAAGGAAGTCTTCTAGTAAATGGTCACCAAGTTGCTGGTGCCAGCCAGAAAGATTTGGTGCCTCTTCGCAAGGAAGTAGGCATGGTTTTCCAACATTTCAACCTCTATCCGCACAAAACAGTGTTAGAAAACGTAACACTAGCACCCATAAAAGTTCTAGGAATTGATAAAAAAGAAGCTGAAAAAACAGCCCAAAAATATCTAGAATTTGTAAATATGTGGGACAAGAAAGATTCTTATCCAGCCATGCTTTCTGGTGGACAAAAACAACGGATTGCCATCGCACGTGGACTCGCTATGCATCCTGAACTCCTCCTCTTTGATGAACCAACATCTGCCCTTGACCCTGAAACTATCGGTGATGTTCTGGCAGTTATGCAAAAATTGGCCCACGATGGTATGAATATGATTGTCGTGACCCATGAAATGGGCTTCGCCCGTGAAGTTGCTGATCGCATCATCTTTATGGCTGATGGAGAGGTTTTGGTGGATACGACAGATGTTGATGACTTTTTCGACAATCCAAGCGAACCTCGTGCCCAACAATTCCTCAGCAAAATTATCAACCACGAAAGTGATAAAGTCAAATAAGGAGGCGCCTATGAAAAAGAAATTCTTTTTATCAGCAATATTGATTAGCCTTTTCGGCCTTGCTACTGCAAAACCAGTTCAGGCTGATACCAGTGTCGCAGACATTCAAAAGAGAGGCGAGCTGGTTGTTGGTGTCAAACAAGACGTTCCCAACTTCGGTTACAAGGATCCCAAAACAGGAACTTATTCTGGTATCGAAACTGACTTGGCCAAGATGGTAGCCGATGAACTCAAGGTCAAGGTTCGCTATGTTCCTGTTACCGCTCAAACCCGTGGACCCCTTCTAGACAATGAACAGGTCGATATGGATATCGCAACCTTTACCATCACAGACGAACGAAAAAAACTCTACAACTTCACCAACCCTTACTACACGGACGCTTCTGGCTTTTTGGTCAACAAGTCTGCCAAAATCAAAAGTATTGAGGATCTAAACGGCAAAACCATCGGTGTTGCCCAAGGTTCCATCACCCAACGCCTGATTACTGAATTGGGTAAAAAGAAAGGTCTAACCTTTAAATTTGTCGAACTTGGTTCCTACCCAGAATTGATTACTTCTCTACACGCTCACCGTATTGATGCCTTTTCCGTTGACCGCTCGATTCTGTCTGGCTACATCAGCAAACGCACAGTACTACTAGATGATAGTTTCAAGCCATCTGACTACGGTATCGTCACCAAGAAATCAAATACCGAGCTCAACGACTATCTCGATAACTTGGTTACTAAATGGAGTAAGGATGGCAGTTTACAAAAACTTTATGACCGTTACAAGCTCAAACCATCTAGCCATACTGCAGATTAAGGAGGATACCCCATGACAGATTTATCATCTTGGACAGCCTATTTTCAGGATTTTGGACAATTTTTCAATGGTTTCCTCTTCACCCTTGCCCTAGCGATTGGATCCTTTATCCTAGCCATGGTTTTGGGCATCTTCTTCGGAGCCATGTCAACTAGCAAACGTCCAATTTTACGTATTTTAGCTCGTATCTTTGTCGAATTTTACCAAAACACTCCCCTCTTGGTGCAGTTTGTCATCGTCTTTTATGGTCTACCTCTTATCAGTGATCATATCATCATGATTCCAATTTATTGGACAGCTGTACTCTGCGTGGGACTCTATCACGGCGCCTATATCGCTGAGGTGATTCGCTCAGGGATTCAGTCTATTCCTAGCGGTCAGATGGAGGCCGCCTTGTCGCAAGGTTTCACCTATATCAGCGCCATGCGCTTGATTATCTTGCCTCAGGCCTTCCGTATCATTCTCCCTCCTTTGACCAACCAAATCGTCAACCTCATCAAAAACACCTCCACAGTCGCTATCATTTCTGGAGTGGACTTGATGTTTATGACCAAGTCTTGGTCAGCTCTCAACGGAAACTACATCCCAGCCTTTCTAGGTGCTGCCCTGCTCTACTTCTCTCTATGCTTCCCTGTTGCCCAGTTTGGTCGCAAGATGGAGCAAGCCAACAAAAAAGCCTATTCACTTTAGGAGGTTACTATGGAATCCATTTTAGAAGTTTTGACCCCAGATAACCTAATCTTTATCTTTAAAGGATTTGGCTTGACCCTCTATATTTCTCTGATTGCCATCGTCCTCTCTACCCTTATCGGAACGGTGCTAGCCGTCATGAGAAATGGCAAAAATCCTGTCTTGCGTATCATCTCCAGCATTTACATCGAGTTTGTGCGCAACGTTCCCAACCTCCTCTGGATTTTCACCATCTTTTTGGTTTTCAAGATGAAATCCACACCAGCTGGTATTACAGCCTTTACTCTCTTTACCTCAGCAGCCTTGGCTGAGATTATTCGAGGCGGTCTCAATGCCGTGGACAAGGGACAGTACGAAGCAGGAATGTCGCAAGGATTTACCTCGGCTCAAATTCTCTACCACATCATTCTCCCACAAGCCATTCGTAAAATGCTACCAGCCATCATTTCTCAGTTTGTAACCGTGATTAAGGATACCAGCCTGCTCTACTCTGTTATCGCCCTACAAGAACTCTTTGGAGCAAGCCAAATTCTAATGGGCCGTTATTTCGAACCAGAGCAGGTCTTCAGTCTGTATATCCTGATTGCCCTCATCTACTTCAGCTTTAACCTAGCAATTTCGAGCCTATCTCATATGCTAGCCAAACGTTGGCAACAAGCTGCAGAATAAACAACCACTCTCCAGTTCAATTGGAGAGTTTTTTTATGATAGTAAATATTTATAGACCTCAATTTGACACCATACTTTTTCTATGATAAAATGTAACAAATTTATTTACAACAAATCAAAATCTAAATGGAATGGAATTTTCTATGAAATCACTCAAAGGACTACTCTTTATCATAGCTAGTTTTATCTTGACTCTTTTTGCTTGGATGAACACTTCTCCCCAATTCATGATTCCAGGGCTAGCTTTAACAAGCCTATCTCTGACTTTTATCCTAGCCACTCGTCTCCCACTACTAGAACGCTGGTTTCACGGTTTGGAGAAAGTCTATACTGTCCACAAATTCACAGCCTTTCTCTCTATCATCCTACTCATCTTTCATAATTTCAGTATGGGCGGTTTGTGGGGCTCTCGCTTAGCTGCTCAGTTTGGCAACCTTGCCATCTATATCTTTGTCAGTATCATCCTTGTCGCCTATTTAGGCAAATACATCCAATACGAAGCTTGGCGATGGATTCACCGTCTGGTTTATCTAGCTTATATTTTCGGACTCTTTCATGTCTACATGATGATGGGCAATCGTCTCCTTACATTTAATCTTCTAAGTTTTCTTGTTGGTAGCTATGCCCTTTTAGGCTTACTGGCTGGTTTTTATATCATTTTTCTATATCAAAAGATTGGCTTCCCCTATCTAGGGAAAATTACCAATCTCAAACGATTAAATCACGATACTAGAGAAATTCAAATCCATCTTAGCAGACCTTTCAACTATCAAGCAGGACAATTTGCCTTTCTAAAGATTTTCCAAGAAGGTTTTGAAAGTGCTTCGCATCCCTTTTCTATCTCAGGAGGTCATGGTCAAACTCTTTATTTTACTGTTAAAAATTCAGGTGACCATACCAAGAATATCTATGACAATCTTCAAGTAGGCAGCAAAGTAAGCGTAGACAGAGCTTACGGACACATGATTATAGAAGAAGGACGAGAAAATCAGGTTTGGATTGCTGGAGGTATTGGGATCACACCCTTCATCTCTTACATCCGTGAACATCCTATTTTAGATAAACAGGTTCACTTCTACTATAGCTTCCGCGGAGATGAAAATGCAGTCTACCTAGATTTGCTCCGTGACTATGCTCAGAAAAATCCTAATTTTGAACTCCATCTGGTAGACAGTACAAAAGATGGCTATCTTCATTTTGAACAAGAAGAAGTACCCGAACAGGCAACCGTCTATATGTGTGGTCCTCTTTCTATGATGAAGTCACTCTCCAAACAGATTAAGAAACAAAATCCCAAAGCAGAGCTTATTTACGAAGGATTCAAGTTCAAATAATCAATCACATTCTCCTGGAATTTCCCAGGAGTTTTTTCTATGCAAATACTTAAAAACACTGCCAGATTTCTAGCAGTGCTTTGAATTTCATTTATCTTAGTAAATTGTTCTTTCAGTTTCTACATCGAAGAAATGTGCTTTGTTCAAGTCAAATCCAAGTTCAACTGTTGCACCTGTTTGCAAGTAGTCACGAGCGTCAACTTTGGCAACAAATTCATCTTTACCAACTTGGCAGTAAAGGTGAGATTCTGAACCAAGCAATTCTGATACAGAGATAATAGCTTTTACAACTGATTCTGGGAATGTTTCAAGGAAAGCAGGTTCTGCATTCACATCTTCTGGACGAATACCGAAGATCAATTCTTTACCTTCATAGCCTTTTTCACGAAGTACTTTCAAAGCGCCTTCTGGAACTTTCAAACGGAAACCGTCTGAAATAATTTCGCTACCAACCAATTTCACATTGATGAAGTTCATTGCTGGACTTCCGATGAATCCTGCAACGAATTTATTAACTGGGTTTTTGTAAACTTCTTGAGGAGAACCGATTTGTTCTACACGTCCGATAGTACCTGTACCAGCAGGGTTCTTAGTTGCTGACATGATAACGATACGGTCTGCAAGTGTCATCGCTTCTGTTTGGTCGTGAGTTACGTAGATAGTTGTAGCTCCGATACGACGGTGGATTTTAGCGATTTCAGCACGCATTGATACACGAAGTTTAGCATCCAAGTTTGACAAAGGTTCGTCCATCAAGAACACTTTTGCATCACGGACGATCGCACGACCCATGGCAACACGTTGACGTTGACCACCTGAAAGGTCAGCTGGTTTACGATCCAAGAATTCTTTCAATCCAAGGATTGCAGCTGCTTCTTGCACACGTTTGTCGATGTCTTCTTTGCTGTATTTACGCAATTTCAAACCGAAAGCCATGTTATCATAAACAGTCATGTGTGGGTAAAGAGCGTAGTTTTGGAATACCATGGCGATGTCACGGTCTTTTGGAGCTACGTCGTTGACAACCACGCCATCGATAGATGCAGTACCTTCTGTGATGTCTTCAAGACCAGCAATCATACGAAGAGTTGTTGATTTACCACATCCTGAAGGACCTACGAAAACGATAAATTCTTTGTCTTTGATGTCCAAGTTGAAGTCTTCAACTGAGTAGTGTTCGCTGTTTGGATATTTTTTGTAAATATTTTTAAGATTCAATTCTACCATGAGGTGAACTCCTTTTGTCTTTTGATAGTTTTATTATAGATGAAAACGCTTTACATTTCTATGGCAAGGTGACCAAAAAAACAAAAAAGTTCTGTGCAACTTGCACAAAACTTTAGAGAATATCTGGTAAAATCAATTGATAACACAATGTCAGATCGGTCAACTCCTTCAACTGTAGCCCTGTCAATTCTTCCCACTTATCAATCTTGTATTGGAGAGAATTGCGGTGCAGATAGAGTTGCTGGGCTGTTTTAGTGAGAACAGCACTATTTTCCCAAAGAGAGAGAATGATTTCCTGAATCTGGTCTTGATCCAAAATCATCTGGTGTAGACATTCCTTGATTGCCTTCAAGTCCACGAGTCTTTCTCCCATACTCCAAAGATAGAGCTGAGAAAAAGTATGAACACCTTGATGACCCTGACGCCACCAAGTCTTAAACAAATCGCGCTCCGCTTTGATTAAGTCTGATAGGGCTTGATGGCCTGTCTGAGACCAAACCTGACCCAACATGATAGAGAGACGAAGTCCAAAGTCATACTCAACCGCTTCAATCGTATCAGATAAGATTGAACGTACAGAGGTGTACTTATCTTGTTGGAGAACAAAAATGTAATCCTGAGCTCCGACCTGAATCACCGTCTGACAGTTGGGAAAAAGAGTCCGCATCATATCTAGCCAAGAAGCTAGATTTTCCTGCTGAAAATAGGAAAGATGACAATAAACCAACTGAATCTTTTTGAAAGCTTGCGGTGCTTGCCCCTTCCCCTCAATCAGATAGGGATACCAAGGATTGAGCGAACTAGATTGCTCCTGCTGGGTCAAAAGGGCAACTAACTGCTTTTCACGCTCACTGAGGCCAGTTTCCTCCAGCAAAATCCACTGCTGAGAAGCTAAAGGGAGCGTGAGATAGCCTTCTTTCTCTACTGGTTGATCTGAAATCTGGGCTTCAGGAAACCAGTCTTGTAGTTCTTTTGCCATCATATCCTAGCCCTCCACTTTTTGGATGCACCACGAAATCAAGCTCTCAAGACGTTCCAGATTTTCAGTCATATGGAGATAGCCCATCACTGCTTCAAAACCTGTGGACATACGGTAAGTCACCACATCAGCATTTTTGGCCTTGGTATGACTATTGGTATTGCGGCCACGTTTGTAGATTGCTTCTTCTTTTTCCGTCAGTACTTGCTCCTCCAACATAAGGGAAATCAAGTGTGCCTGAGCCTTGGCTGACACATACTTGGTCGCTTCTTGGTGGAGTTTATTGGGCTTGGTCATGCCTTTAAGAATGAGGTGGCGGCGAATATACATAGAATAAACCGCATCTCCTTCAAAAGCTAGCGCAATCCCGTTAATGAGATTGACATCAATCACGTGTCCACCTCACTCCATCCTTGGTGTCAAGGAGCTTAATTCCTTGAGCAGCCAATTGGTCACGGATCTGGTCCGCTGTCGCAAAGTCACGATTGGCACGCGCTTCTTGGCGTTTTTGGATCAAGTCTTCAATCTCTGCATCTAAAACTTCTTCAATAAAGACAATCCCAAAGACTTCTAACATATCCGCAAGGGCTTGCTTGACAGCTGCATCATAGTTTCCTGAGTTAATCCATTTGGCCATTTCAAAGACTACTGTAATACCATTAGCAGAGTTGAAATCCTCATCCATAGCTGCTACAAACTTGTCTTTAAAAGCTTGTAACTCTTGGGTATCCACGTTTCCTGTAAATGGTTGTTCGTAAGTGTTCTTTAGATACTTGAGATTGGTCTCTGCATCACGCACTGCTTTTTCCGTAAAGTTGATGGGCTTGCGATAGTGTTGAGTCGCAAAAAAGAAACGAAGTACCTGTCCGTCAAGAGTTTTGAGGGCATCATGTACGGTAATAAAGTTGCCCAAAGACTTGGACATCTTGACATTGTCGATATTGACAAATCCATTGTGCATCCAGTAGTTGGCAAAGGTCTTACCTGTTTTGGCTTCAGACTGGGCAATTTCATTGGTGTGGTGTGGAAACTCTAGGTCTGCTCCACCACCGTGAATATCAATGGTATCACCTAAAATCTCTGTCGACATGACTGAACACTCAATATGCCAACCCGGACGACCAGGTCCCCAAGGACTATCCCAAGAAATCTCGCCTGGTTTGGCAGCTTTCCAGAGGGCAAAGTCTACAGGATTTTCCTTACGTGCCGTTTCTTCATCGGTACGACCTGAAGCACCTAGCTCCAAGTCTTCCAAGGTTTTATTGGACAACTTGGCATAGTTATGAGATTTTTCCACACGGAAATAGACATCTCCTTGACTCTCATAAGCAAAACCTTTCTCAATCAAGTCTTCCACAAAGCGGATGATGTCAGCCATAAACTCCACCACACGAGGATGGCGAGTCGCAGGTTTGACGCCCAAGGCCGTCACATCCTCACGAAAGGCAGCGATGTACTTGTCCGCAACCTCCTGAGGCGTGATACCTTCTTCCTTGGCACGGTTGATAATCTTATCATCCACATCCGTAAAATTGGAAATATAGGCAACGTCATAACCACGGTATTCAAAGTAGCGACGAATGGTATCAAAAGCCACCGTCGAACGGGCATTTCCCACGTGGATATAGTTATACACGGTTGGTCCACAAACATACATCTTAACTTTGCCGTCCTCAATCGGGACAAACTCTCGCAAATCACGAGACATGGTATCGTAAATTTTAATCATGCAGTCCACTCCCTTCTCTATTTCTGACTTTTTCGGCTGAAAACCAGCTCTGCAAAAGGACCAAATTGTCTGAGGCTATCCAGTTGATAAAAGCGCTGCCCTTCCTCTTGGGTAAAGAGGGGAACCCCCTTTCCTAGGATAAGGGGCGCTATCTGAATAATGAGGTGGTCGAAAAGATCCGCATCCAAGAGCGGTCCTACCAAGGAATTACCACCAATCACAAAGACATTTTTCCCTTTGTCAATCTGGTGAACAAAGTCCACCACATCCCCAGCTACTGGCTGGTAATTGCTGACAGGCAGGTGCCTATCATGCGTAAAGACATAGTTTTCCGTAGCTTGATAAAAACTTTCTACATCTTGCAAATCTTGGATTTCCTCAAAGGTCCGTTTGCCCATGATGGTGATATCCATTTGCCTGTAAAAGTCATCATAGCCTGTATCCTCTACAGAACCAAGCTGATGCAGCCAGTCTATCCTGTGCTGGCTGTCTGCCAAGTAGCCATCCATGGTGATACAGCCGTAAAAATATACTGCCATTCTTGTAGTTTCCTTTCTACTTCTGCTTCGCCTTCACTTAGCGGGATAGCCCCAGATGATTAGACCTAAGCTAATCAAAGTATTCAGCAAAATCCTTGCTGAACAAGAAAAATAAGCCAAACAACAGCAATACCAATCTGCAGCAGAAAGGTTCATTCTTAAACATTCAAGCACCTCTCCTGTCTACTTCCGGCTCAAGGTGTCATAGATTTTAATCATAAAATAATAGTCAGGAAAACTAAAATCCGAGAACAGTTAGTTTCATCACTAAGAGTTCAATTGAATTTCAGTTCGAATGTCTCTACACTTCGGAATCCCTTGCTCCTTTATCATTCAGATAAACCACCTGGGTCTGTTTGACAAAGCCAATCTTTTCATACAAACGTTTGGCACCTACATTGCTATCTTCCACGGCAATCTGAAACTCCTTGTCATTTTGCTCAATCAATTTGTTGACGAGGAATTTTGCTAGATAGCTTCCGTAGCCTTGCCTACGTTCAAACTCAGCTATTGCTAAACCATAGAGGTAATTCGTATTAGTCGATAAATCAACTGTACAAGTTCCAATAACCTGACCGTTTTTTAATAAAATATATAGGCGACTTTCTGGATCTTTTAGAGCTTCAGCAACATATCTATCCGCAACTTCTCTCGATTCATGTTCCTCTGAAAATGCCTGAAATTTTAACTGACTAATTTGATCCTGATACGAACGATCTGCTAACAAAACTTCAAGATTGGAAACAGTTGCTAACGGATAAGGTCTTCTATCCTTACCTAACCAGGTTTCTATCTCTTCATGCTCGACCAATCCCCAGTTGCTGACAAAATCAGGATAACGGTCTAGAAAAACACGCTCTGTCTGAAAAGTAACTGAACGAATAGGGAAAGAAGCTGTTTCTCTCTCAAAACTAGTAAACAATGCACGCGCAACCCCCTGACGGCGATGAGTTGGATGAACCAGTATCGTCACTTCCACATCTTGGTCATCAGCATAGACAGTTAAGAGACCAACAAGTTCGCCTTTTTCATAATAAAGGAAAAAGGCGGGCATATTTGGGTCAAAATTAAGCATGTTAGAGAGATAGGGATCACGATAGGTACCGTCATAGTTTTGGCAACAGTTAATTAGTTTTTTCGCCTCAGATAGCTCCTCTTGGCTTAACTTGTTTCTTGCTTGAATCATATAGCTATCCTCTACAAACCGGAAGATCTGTGACTGGCATCTTTAGCCTGCTCAAGTTTATTGACATAGTATTCCCGTTTTACTTCAACTTCGTGAATGGTTGGTTCATCCTTTTGACCATGCACTCGAACAATCTTAGCCGGAATTCCGACAACCGTCACATCGCTAGGAACATCTGCTACAACAACTGCTGCAGCACCGACCTTGGCATTTTCACCGATTTCTACAGGTCCAATGACTTGGGCATGGGCTGATATGAGAGCTCCCTTTCGAACGGTAGGATGGCGTTTGCCACAGTCTTTCCCTGTTCCCCCAAGAGTCACCCCATGATAGAGGAGAACTCCCGTCTCAACGATAGCTGTCTCTCCAATCACCAAGCCAGAACCATGGTCGATAAAGACACCTGAATCAATCTGGGCACCTGGATGAATCTCAATCTGAGTCCAAAAGCGCCAGAACTGACTGTGCATACGAGCCAAGAGTTTGAAGCCATGTTTCCAGAGAAAATGTGAAAGACGGTGGGCCGCCAAGGCCTTGACACCTGGATAAGTCAGTAAAACCTCCAAAGTGGTGCGGGCCGCTGGATCATTTTCTTTTACGATATCAATGGTTTCGCGCCACCATCCCATACATTTCTCCTTTTCTTATTCTGAATCTTTTGGTGTTTCTGTAAATTCTTTCTTAGGTTTGTGATCCTTGTGATGACGTGGGCGGTGAGGTCTCTCAGACTTTTCGCCTTTTTCATCACGTTCAGGTTTTGGAGGACGAGGAAGAAGGGCTTTCATAGAAGCATCCACACGTCCTTTTTCATCAATCTTGATAACCTTAACATCAACTTCATCCCCGATTGCTACCAAATCTTCGACATTATTGGTACGCGTCCAAGCCATTTCTGAAATGTGAACAAGGGCATCTGTCTTATCAAAGAGGTTGACAAAGGCACCAAATTTCTCGATACGAACGACTTTAGCACGGTAAACTTCGTCCACCTTAGCTTCACGAACCAAACCAGCAATAATTTCTTTGGCACGGTTGATAGCATCTTGGTCGCTAGAGTAGATAGACACATTTCCTTCTTCGTCAATATCAATCTTAACGCCTGTTTCAGCGATAATCTTGTCGATGGTTTCTCCACCCTTACCGATGACAATCTTGATCTTGTCCACATCAATCTTAATAGTATCAATTTTCGGAGCAGTTGGAGCCAATTCTGGACGAACTTCTGAAATGGTTGCTTCAATCACATCAAGAATTTCAAAACGCGCTTTCTTGGCTTGGGCAAGAGCTTCAGTCAAGATTTCTGCAGTAATCCCTTGAATCTTGATATCCATTTGAAGGGCTGTAATCCCGTCACGAGTACCTGCAACCTTAAAGTCCATATCTCCAAAGTGATCTTCCAAACCTTGGATATCTGTCAAGACTGTATAGTTGTTTCCATCTGAAATCAGACCCATGGCAATACCAGCTACTGGCGCCTTGATTGGCACACCACCAGCCATAAGGGCAAGAGTTCCAGCACAGATAGAGGCTTGAGAAGAAGAACCGTTTGATTCTAAGACCTCAGCTACCAAACGGATAGCGTATGGGAATTCTTCCAAACTTGGCAAGACTTGAGCAAGGGCACGCTCACCAAGAGCACCGTGACCAATTTCACGACGACCTGGCGCACCATAACGACCAGTTTCCCCTACAGAGTATTGAGGGAAGTTATAGTGGTGCATAAAGCGTTTCTTGTACTCTGGATCCAAACCATCAATAATTTGAGTTTCTCCCATCGGAGCTAAGGTCAAGACTGAAAGAGCCTGAGTTTGTCCACGAGTAAAGAGACCTGAACCGTGCACACGAGGAAGGAAGTCAACAACCGCATCCAAAGGACGGATTTCATCGACCTTACGACCATCAGGACGAACCTTGTCTTCTGTAATCAAACGGCGCACTTCTGCGTGTTCCATTTGTTCCAAAATTTCAGCCACATCACGCATGATACGGTCAAATTCTTCGTGGTCTGCACATTTTTCTTCGTAAACTGCTGTTACTTGATCTTTTACTGCTTGAGTCGCAGCTTCACGAGCCAATTTTTCTTCTACTTGAACTGCCTTTTGAAGGTCGCTGTTGTAGGCTGTGATAATTTCAGCCTGCAAGTCAGCATCCACATGAAGCAATTCTACTTCTGCTTTTTCCTTACCAACTGCGGCAACGATTTCTTCTTGGAAGGCAATCAATTCTTTGACTGCTTCGTGCCCTTTAAGGAGCGCTTCCAACATGATTTCTTCTGACAATTCTTTAGCACCAGACTCTACCATGTTGATAGCGTGTTTGGTACCAGCTACTGTCAATTCAAGAAGCGAACGCTCTGCTTGTTCTTGACTTGGATTGATGATGATTTGGCCATCTACATAGCCCACTTGTACCCCAGCGATTGGTCCGTCAAATGGAATATCTGAAATGGAAAGTGCCAAGGATGAACCAAACATAGCAGCCATTGGTGCAGATGCATTTTCATCGTAAGAAAGAACCGTATTGATGACTTGGACTTCATTACGGAAACCTTCCGCAAACATAGGACGGATTGGACGGTCAATCAAACGCGCTGTCAAGGTCGCATCTGTTGATGGACGTCCTTCACGTTTCATAAAGCCACCAGGAAACTTCCCAGCCGCATACATTTTTTCTTCGTAGTTGACTTGAAGTGGGAAGAAATCCCCAGTTGCCATCTTCTTAGACATAACGGCAGCAGTCAAGACAGTTGACTCACCGTAACGCACGACAACAGAGCCATTTGCTTGCTTAGCAACCTGACCAGTCTCTACAATTAACTCACGACCCGCAAAAGTCGTTTGAAACACTTGTTTTGTCATTTTAATCCCCTTTGGATTGATAATATTATACGTCTTGCCTACAAAAATCAAGATACTAAGCCGTCAAGCAACTCAAAGGAAAATAGGAAATCTAACGACGGAGCGACTGCTCCTAGGCAGATTTATCTTTTTCCAAAGAGTTGTAGGCGTGTTCAATTACTCAAGATACTAAGGACGTCAAAAGCAAAGTAAAAATAGGAAACTGACGAAGTCTTCGATGAAGACAAGACAGTTTATCTTTTTTACACAGCTTTTCGGCCGGGTTCAATTACACAAGATACTAAGCCGTTAAGCAACTCAAAGGAAAATAGGAAATCTAACGACGGAGCGACCGCTCCTAGGCAGATTTATCTTTTTCCACAGAGTTGTAGGCAATGAAATGCTTTACTAACTCTCTCGTCAAATAACGTCGATTTGACTCGTTCGTTCGCTCAAACTAAATACTGAAAAGAACAAATTATGAAAAAATTTCTGTCATAAAATTGAGAATCGACAAATCCTTTGAAACTTAAATACCCTCATCTTTGTATCAAGTACGTACAGAGTCTATTTTATCATATTTTTCTTAAAAAGTGCGGGCTTTTCCATTAAAAAGGAACCATTCCCCTCACCTGAGAAGAATGGTTTGCTTTTTATTATCCTAGAGACTGATGATTAAACAAGGCATGTGTTGCTTGGTGTATGTATTTTGCTGTTTCTGCATTGTTCATGGTGTAGAGATGCACACCTGCAACATCCTGAGTTACCAAGTCCACGATTTGGTCCACCGCATAGGCAAGTCCTGCTGCTCTGAGCGACTCAGGGTCATGCTCATACTTGTCTAAGATGGCTTTAAATTTGCGTGGAAGATGGATATTCTCACAAGTCTTCAAGAGACGGAGAGCCTGATTTCGATTCAGAATTGGCATAATCCCTGCATGAATGGGAACATCAATCCCAGCCAAGATGCACTTGTCTTGGAAATCATAGAAGCGCTCATTGTCAAAGAAAAGCTGAGTTACAAGGCTCGAACAACCTGCATCCACTTTCTTCTTAAGATTTTGAATATCTGAAATCTGATTTGGTGAATCTGGATGGCCTTCTGGATAACAAGCTCCGACAATATCAAAGTGAGGAGCTTGTTCCTTGATGAACTCAATCAAGTCAGTTGCATAGCGGAAATCCTTTTGTGGTTCCACATCAGGAATAATATCCCCACGAAGAGCTAAGATTTTCTGCACTCCAACCTTGTCCAAGTCAGCAATCGTTTCAGCAACCTTGTCCTTGTTCAAATAGATGGCTGGCAAGTGAGCAATAGTCGGAATCACCAAGTCATTTTGGATAAAGTCGGCCAAACGGACCGTCGTTTCCTTGATATTAAATTTATTATTGCTGGCAGTTACACTGATAAAGTGGGGAGCCAACTCCTGCATATCTTGAAGAGCAGAAATAATGTTATCATTACCCACGGCTGGGTTGGGAGGGAACACTTCAAATGAGAGTGACGGTGTTTGGCGTGACATAGTCATTATCCTTTTCTAGTTGATTTTTTTCGTTAGCTGGATTCCTAGAATTCAAGTGAAACAGGCAGATTGACCAAACAGCGCTTCTTGAGAAATCCTTATCTTACAATTTCTCACGCGCAGCTTTAGCTGCTTCAACAAGGCGGATCAAGCTTTCTTTTGTTTCTGGAATACCACGTGTTTTCAAACCACAGTCAGGGTTGATCCAAACTTTCTTGCTTGGCACTTTAGCAAGGATAGCTTCGATTGTATTGTCGATTTCGCCTTCATTTGGCACACGAGGTGAGTGGATATCGTAAACCCCAGGTCCCACTTCTGTTTGGAAGTTTTTCGCTTTGAGTTCGTCCAAGATTTCAAGGTTTGAACGGCTTGCTTCAAAGGAAATAACGTCTGCATCCATGTTGTCGATAGCTGGGATGATATCTGTAAATTCTGAGTAACACATGTGAGTGTGGATTTGAGTATCTGGCGCTACTGTTGAGTGTACCAAGCGGAAGGCAGGAATTGCCCAGTCAAGGTAGTCTTCGTACCAGTCGCTACGACGGAGTGGCAATTTCTCACGAAGAGCAGCCTCGTCGATTTGGATGATTTTCACACCAGCAGCTTCAAGGTCAAGTACTTCATCCTTGATAGCAAGGGCGATTTGAAGAGTAGAATCCTTGATAGAGATGTCTTCACGTGGGAATGACCAGTTGAGGATGGTAACAGGTCCAGTCAACATACCTTTAACAGGTTTGTTTGTACGGCTTTGAGCATAGCTAGACCATTTAACAGTGATAGGGTTGAGACGAGTGACATCACCCCAGATGATTGGTGGTTTCACCCCACGCATACCGTATGATTGTACCCAACCATTTTTAGAGAAGAGGTAACCTGACAAGTTTTGACCGAAGTACTCAACCATGTCATTACGCTCGAACTCACCGTGAACAAGGACATCAAAGTCGATGTCTTCTTGCCATTTGATCCATTCATCGATCGTTTCAGCAAGGAAAGCGTCGTACTCTTCTTGAGACAATTCACCTTTACGGTAAGCCAAACGTTTGGCACGAACTTCTTTAGTTTGAGGGAATGAACCGATAGTTGTTGTTGGAAGAGCTGGAAGTTTGAAAGCTTCTTCTTGGATAGCTTCACGTTCTGCAAAGGCTGGCAAACGAGTGTAGTCTGCGTCTGTCAAGCCAGCGATACGCGCACGAAGTTCCGCATTTTCACCAACACGCTCAGTCGCAAAGAGTTCTTTGTTAGCTGCAAGTGCTTCTTCACCTTGACCATTGCGGATAGCATCCAAATCACGAATCTCATCCAATTTTTCAACTGCAAAGGCAAAGTGGTTTAAGATAGCTGGTTCAAATTCTTCATTAGCTGTTGTAAATGGCACATGAAGAAGTGAGCATGAGCTTGTCAAGACAATGTTTTCAGCTGGGATTTGCTCAAGAACAGCCAAGCTCTTTTCATAGTTGTTGCGCCAGATGTTTTTACCATTGACAATACCTGCATAAAGAGTCTTGTCAGCTGGGAAACCACCTTTAACGAGTTCAAGAGTTTTCTTACCTTCAACGAAGTCAAGACCGATAGCATCTACTGGCAAGTTCACAAGGTCAGCGTAAACGTCACGAACATCTCCGAAGTAAGTTTGAAGCAAGACTTCAAGACCTTTTTTATCAGCCAAAAGTTTGTTGTAGAGGTTCAAGAAAAGAGCTTTTTCTTCAGCTGTCAAATCTTTTACAAGAGCAGCTTCGTCGAGTTGGATACGAGTCGCACCAAGTTCAGCCAATTTTGCAAAAACTTCTTGGTAAGCAGCCACTAAGCTGTCTACGAAGTCTTCTGCTTTCACGCCTTCTTCAAAGTCTGACAATTGAAGGAAAGTGAATGGACCTACAAGAACAGGACGAGTGTTCAATCCAAGTTCTTTTGCTTCTTGGAACTCATCGAAGATCTTGTGACCTGCAAGTTTAACTTGAGTGTCTTTTTCAAATTTAGGAACGATGTAGTGGTAGTTGGTGTTGAACCATTTCTTCATTGGAAGGGCGCGAACGTCCCCTTTTTCTCCTTGGTAACCACGACCCAAAGCGAAGTAGCGCTCAAGGTCAGACAAGTCCAAGTTTTGAACTGAAGCAGGTACCACGTTGAAAAGGAAAGCTGCATCTAGGAAGTTGTCATAGTGAGAAAAGTCATTTGATGGGATTTCAGTGATGCCTTTTTCTTTGACAATGTTCCAGTGTTTAGCACGCAATTCTTTAGCCGCAGCCAAGAGTTCTTCTTCTGAGATTTCTTTTCTAAAGTATTTTTCAGTTGTAAATTTTAATTCGCGGAATTCGCCCAAACGAGGGAAACCGATGATCGTAGTTGACATGATGTGTCCTCCAAAATTTGTTGTTGAAACTATCTTAACAGAAAAGGAATCATCTGTATAATTGTAAAAAATTAGGCTTTGATATAGTTTGAAACTATATCTCCGTTTTGGACAAAAGAAAAAGACTTGAAACAAATGCCTCAAATCCTTTGTGTAGCTTGTTTTTAGCTGTATTTTAGTTAGACTGGTAAAACGTGTTATTAGTAATTCTTATAAGTGACTATGACTTGTTATTAGAAAAGACTATAAGTCAATCCCCTTCTCTCGGATATTTGCCAGACACTCCTCATAGTAGGCAACGTCATGTTCGCTGTATATAGGACTAGTCAACTTTTCCTCTGCTAAGTCTTGATAAGAAGGGCAAGTCTTACCGCGGTAGTTCTTGTCCAGCCACTCTGAACTGACATTATAGCCACGGTCAGCCATTTCCTTCATGATCAAGCGATGATAGGCATAGAGACGATAGGGCGAGTGATTAAAGACATAGTCCACCGTCGCATGCTTTCTGCCCCAGCCATTGCCACGCAGGGCACAACACTCTCGATGTTGCCCCAAAAGTTGAGGGCGGGGAAGTTGTGAAATCAAAGCCTCATGCCAAAGTCTCATGGGCGTCTCCTTTCAGTAAAGTCGAATGTTGCAAGTAGGTATTTGGATAGCGATTAAGCAAGTCTCGAGTCCTAGCAATCAAGTCTTCCTTAGAAGCCTGACCAAAGCGGTAGCGATCCAGTAAGAGCATGTAGTCCTTGCGCTCAGCATCTGTCGCTTTCTTTTTAAAATAGCCCCAAATATGCTGAAAGGCATTGCTGACCTGACCCCTGTGCTCTGGAATCTGGCAGGCACGGTCAATCATCTCCTGAACATGACTCACCTCCACCTCTTCATTCTTGAGATACTGACGAATCTCATTGTAAATATTGCTGGAATGGCTCAATACGAGGTATTTGTTTCTCGCCCAGAGTTGCTGGCAAAGGGCACGTTGGTTGTTATTATTCATATACATTATATTATTTTTGCTCTAAAATCTCCGCCACTTTTACATCATAAGCATTTTGAAGATTGAGCCAAGTTTGCATGGAAACTCCGCTTAGCTTGGCTAACTTACGAGCCGTCTCTTTACTAATGGACTCCTCAGCATTGACAAGCTTGCTGATAGTCTTTGCTGAACCCCCCAAACGCTCCGCAAATTCTTTCTGCGTTACGTTATACTCTTCAATCAATTCCTCAACATACTGACCTGGATGAAAAGCAATCAGGTCTTTGTATTCAACAATTTTATTACTCATAGTGATTGCTGACCTCCTCTATTTCTATTGAACTTATTGGACTACAAACTGTTTGTCGGAATTTTATTTATCACTCTGAATCTTGTCAAACAATAACGCTAAATTAGAATATCCATTCGTCATTTCATTTTCTTTTATAAATTGCCATGATTGTTCGTAATCGTCTGCCGGGCATCTGCTTTGGAACAATGCTAAAATCTCTTCTACTCCTGCATCGCCTTTTTCTTCATACTGGTCTATCAAATCATCAGCGGCACCTATTTTTTCATGATTTGGTAATATCTTGCCAAATAAAACATGCTCCAAATTAACAGAATTATAATACACAAAAGTTTGAACTAACTTCCGCTTAACCAACAAGGAAGTCCCATCTTTAATCAACTGATTGACATGCCTTGCCTTTCTCTGTCTCGTTTCAATAATATCCTTTTTCTTCTTCGTCGTTGAAAAGAGTAGCCTCCGAGTTTGTAAATCATATTGAAATGAATCTGTCCCTTCCATAGAATCGTCTACAACTAAAGAAGTTGGATTCATAAACATGCCATCCGTATCTGTTACAAAGGCAACAAACAGTAAATCACTTACTTCCCATTTTTCTGTAGCAAGAACCTCGCAAATTCTATCACTTGCAATTTTCGTTCCAGATGAGGCAGAATATCTCCTATCTGAAAAGCCATCTCCATACATCACCTTTAGTGTGATATGCATATTCTCCAATCGTTCCACTAATGAATCTGTTACAAATCCTACAACAGTCTCATCGGATTCCCCCTCTACAAATACTAGAATAACCTTTCTACTTTTATTCGCCAAGCTTTATCCCTGCCTTTCTCAAAGCTCGTTTAATTTTACTATTAGAAACTCCTTGATACAATTCTTCTTCGTATCCACCCAGCTGAATTCCTCTCAAGTAAATATCTCTTAAGTTATTGCTTGGCTTAATGCCAGTTAGACGGATATAACGATTTGTCGGAGAAGCAGTTGAGAACACAACCTTGTAGGAAGGAAGTTTTTCTAATACTCGTAAATTATGAGAAGTAAAAATGAGTTGTCCTTTGGCGCTTTCAGAAAAAATTTCAATCAATTCGCCTAGTAGATATTCAAATACCCCTGCATCCAATTCATCAATAACAGCGATAATATTCTCTTTATTAAAAACTTCCACCAAAAAACCAAGCATACTAATAATTTTACGAATCCCTTCAGATTCGTGTTTTAAAGAGAATCTTTTACCTGCACGATTGGAAATAAAGCTAACATTTCTTATTTTTTGTCCATCACTACGAATCTCTATCTCACCCGCTTCCATTTCAAGCTTCAAGTCAGGGATAATAATGGGAACAATTTCATTCAAATAGTCAATCGTACTCTCATAAACACTATAAATTTCTTCATTTATAGAAATTCCTCCACTTTGAAGAAACATGGGGATAATCCCCTGATAACTCACATGAGAGTCACGATTCTGATAGTTAATTGTGATAGGAGTAACCCCACTACTATTCAAACTAGATAACTCTTGGGTAAAGATCCTCAAATTTTGATAAAAGTCTTGAATGACATTATAAATTTCAACAAGCGTCGATAAATCTTGCTTACTTGAAGCATAAATAAATCCTACTAATTCTTTTGAGAAAATAAAGGAACGATTATCATCAATAATTGTCTTTGTTAAAACACTAACCGCGTCCTTTCCCACAATACTTCTTTGAGATTTTAAATAGCCCGTATGTCGCGGTTGCTCTGTATCAAAATTACTTCCCTCATATTCGTATCTCAGTAAATAGCGGTATCTGGACCCAGCTTCTAGAGGTTTATAAGCAAGTTCTTCTTTTACAACCATTACATCTTGCACGCCTGTAGGTTCACTTGCAGCAAACTCGACTTTATATCGAATGATATAGGTTTCTGGGACTTCTAATTCTAAAGTAATCGCATTTTCCCCTACTTGGTCTATGGCATTAAAAATCCCCTTTGTATGTTGTGGAATAGACTCTCCTCTCATCAAGGCAGATAGAACTTCAAATACATCTACAACAGCTGTTTTTCCTGAACCATTCTGACCATAAATTCCCGTTACATTGATAAAGTCAGATTTATTTTGAAAATCAATCACTCCATATTGCACGTTCTTTATATTCTCTATAATGAGACTCCTTAATTTAACCACGCTTACGATCTCCTTCGTTTTCTTATATCTATTATATCAAAAAAAGTCATTTTACATGACTTTTTTTGATTTATTACGCTGTTTTTCTGCGTTATTTAAAAAGCAATTCTATTTCCTACTCAACATTCACATATCTATTAAGCAATGAGGATGCAAAACCGTAGTGTTCAAATACTCTACAATTGATATACAAATCCGACTCCCCATCACCCTTTAAACTCTTTCAAAAACTTTTTGAGTTCAACATCGGCTTCTGGTGTGGTTCCGTGTAGTTGACCGAGCATTTCAAGTAGAGAAGCGGTTTGGTTTTGGATTGCTTCATTTGTCGTGTTAATCTTGCTAACGATGTCTGTCAGTGGTTCGACTTCTTCTTCCTCAAAAGTGTCTACGTAGCGAGGGATATTGAGGTTATAGTCATTTTCGACGATTTCTTCATAGCTTGCTAGATGGGCAAACTTATCAATCTCCTCACGTGACTTGTAGGCTTCCAGAATCTTCTCGATATGAGCATCCGTCATGATATTCTGATTTTTCCCCTTATCAAACTCCTTAGAGGCATCGATAAAGTAAACATCACGGCTGGTACGGTTCTTTTTGAGAATGATAACCGTGGTCGGAATGCTGGTATTAAAGAAGATATTGGCTGGAAGACCGATAACCGTGTCAATAGCTCCTTCTTCTAACAAGGCCTTGCGAATGGTTCCTTCCGCATTTCCACGGAAAAGAACACCGTGGGGAAGGACGATAGCCATGACTCCATTATCCTGCTTGAGATGGTAGTAACCATGCAAGAGAAAGGCAAAGTCAGCCTTGGACTGGGGTGCCAGTTTCCCAAATGGAGAGAAACGAGGATCCGCCATAAAGCCAGAGCTAGCAGACCACTTGGCAGAGTAGGGAGGGTTCATCAGAACACCATCAAAGTTAGTCGGTTCTTGAGTCGGCCAGTCTTCATCTAGTGTATCGGCATTGTGGAGAAATTGATTTTCAACAGGAACACCATGTAGAATCATGTTCATCCGAGCCAAGTTATAAGTCGAAGTATTGAGCTCCTGCCCAAAGTAGACCACTGTCTGCGGTTTATGAGAGTATTTCTTGGCATTGAGCAAGAGAGAGCCAGAACCCATAGTCGCATCATAGATGGTAAAACCTAGCTGATTCTCACGACCCAAAAAGGCAATCTGTGTCATAAGCTTGGCAACAGGCTGAGGTGTATAGAACTCACCAGCCTTCTTACCCGAGTCAGTCGCAAACTGACCAATCAGATACTCATAAGCATCCCCAAGCATATCACCAGCATGACCAGCAACATCTAGCACAGCCAACTCTTTCATGACTGCCGCCACCGTTTGATTTTGCTTTTGCGGAGTCGCCCCTAGCTTTTTGGAATAGAGGTCAATATCTTCAAAGAGGTTTTCATAGAGTTCATCACTCTGCTCGATATCACGAAAACCTTGAGCCAAGTCTTCCAACTGGAAAGTTCCCTCATTGACACGTGCTACAAGAGCCGTAAAAGTCAACTCAGGCTTGATACTATAGTTGAGTTCGTCCTTCATCACTGCAAGAAGATCCTCGTGGGTGTCCGCATCCTCATAGTAGTTACGATAGACTTCAAGGGCAGCCTCTAGACTCTCACTCCCCTCCTCCATAGTCTCCGCCACAAAAAAGAGCATCTTATCTGATAGATACTTATAAAAGACCATACCCAAAAGATAGGACTTGTAGTCATTAGCATCCATCTTAGAGCGGAGAACATCCGCTGAGTTCCATAGGGCTTGGTAAAGCGACTGGGACGTTTGTGTTGTTTCCATAATTTTCTTTCTTTTTATTAATTCAAAAATCTAACTATCTGTCCAGTAGTTTCTTTTCTAATTCTTCAAAATATTTATGACGTAGCTCTTTCTGTAAATCATTATCCAATGCAATACTACTTAAAGCTTTTTCTTTTAAGTTAGAAACTATTTCTTTAATTTCTTTGGAACCAATTATTTCATTTTTCAAGTTACAAATCTTTAAAATTGTCGAAAAATCTGAAGATGCTATGCTATCTTCCACAATTTTAGTTATATTTTCTAATGTTACAGTTATATCAAATTTTTCTGATAAATTTTCTAAAAATATCCGTGCTTCATCCTCGGTTGGTTCTCTTGTTTCTATCAAATGCCCTTCCATAAATTCATCAAGTTTCTTTTTCAAGGCAATTCGTATTATCTTATCTTTATTTGTTGTACACGAACTAATAACAGCATCTTTTAGTTTATTACATTTTTGCGTTTTATCCTGTTCATCATCCCCTAGAACAAACTTCACTATTTCTTCATCTATCAAAAGCATCTCTATCTCATTAAAAGGAATCACAAAAATATTTTTCTTTTTATAGTTTTGGATTCTTGCCTCATCCATCCAGTCATAATCAATAATGCCGTAAGCTATATTACCATATAATTCCTTTAATTTATTATAAGCTTTTGTGTATTGAATAACTTGTTTATGTCCCTGGACTGGTTTTACAAAACAAAAATCGCTAAATAATTTGGAATAAATCTGATAGTCTATACTAGTTTTAGTTCCTTCACAAAATAAAATCGGCTTCTTTGTACCAGATACTTCGGTTAATAATGAGAAAGGCATTTCCTGTGATTCTTCCAATATCTGATAATCTAAATTATAAGGTGTTTCAAATTTCTTGCACCACATGTAACTTGCATTTGTTCTTGATTGAACAAAGTCCATATTATGTGAAGCAAAAATAAATTGACAATCAGGTCGTTCTAATATCAGTAAATCCCATAACTCATTATAGATAGCAGCATTTAAAAATGTTTCTGGTTCATCAACAATGATGTAACTATCTTCCGGATCAAGAAGTACATTACCTATATAAAATAATATACAACGTTCCCCATCACTAAGCCCATTTATACTATATTTAGAGCCGTTTTTTTCAACTTCAACAACTCGATTATCAGGCTCAAGATGAAATGATATTTCAGGAAAAATTTTATTCCATATTTGTTCTACTCTATCCCATAAAGCTATAGATAACCCGTCCACCCCTCTCGATTTATCAGTCGCTATCTTAGCATAATTCTTTATCAAAAATGTTATTAGTTTAGTAAAAGTATTTGAAAAATCCTTTTCAATTTGTAAGGTTTGTAAATCAATTGTATCATATTTAATATCTACTTCTTTTAAATCTTGAATATATTTTTCTTTAGTAATTTCATTACGATTATGAATAGTGGAAACAAAATATAATAATTTTTGAGCAGGCAAAATAAATATCTCATTTATATTATTTTTCCTCAATTCATTAATAAGACTTGATTTCCCTGAACCATTAGCTCCAATAATTATAGTCGTTGATTTTACTCTCGAAATAAAAGAGAAAAGTTTAATTATTTTAAAATTCTCTATAATTTGCGGTAACTGTGATTCATAATAATAATTGTCACTACCAAAACAATAGTATATGCTTTCTAACCAATTATCACGAAGTCTTTTATACTTTTCTGTTACATCATCAGATAAAAAAACATCATTTAATTCTCTTTTAATCAAATCAATGAGTAATAAAAAGTAATTATCTACAGTATTATATGAAGTCTTTTTCCCTTCTTTTTCATAATCAGGCAATCTGTAAAAATCATCATTAAGTCTGACCCTTTCAGATTCTATCCTTTTAATTAATTCATTAATAGGGCTATTCATGATTCCTCCTTAAATAAACATATCCTGCAATAGTTTCTTTTTGAGTGTTTCCAATTGAGAAATTTTTTCTTGGTAATAGTTGATGAGGTTATCGAGGTCTGAGAAATAGAGGCCAATAGCGCATTGTTCCTCATAAGATGGAAATTTTGAAACCACTTTTTCAATAGTTTTTTTAGACAAACTTGGAACACCTGTAGATTCGTCAAATTTCTTCCAACGAATTTTTTGAAAAATTAAGAAAAGATAATTCAAGTCATATCCTACTTTACATATAACATAAAATAAAGTATCTACTGTCCAAAAAGGTGCTGATAATAAATATGGTTTATCTATAGTTCCTTTTCTTCCAATACCTATAGCGTCCTCATCAGATAATTTTTCATTTACAGAAAGCATGTAACCACCAGTTCCATATACAGGAATGTCCCCATTCTTTAAATGTTTATAGTCTCTACCAGAATTAATAGTACAAACCTCTGATAAACTCTTCCTTTCCCAGTCCTCTTCAAATCCATTCAAACGAATCTCAGGAACTGTCTGTCCAGCTTTGGGAAACATCTTGGAAAGCATGGTCGCCTTGAGAGCTTGGTAGTTGGTGAGATTATCCTTGTAGCTAGACAGAAGGTCGTCGAGGGTACGGAAAAGGGAACCAATGGCGGATTGTTCGTCAAATGTAGGGAAATAGTCTTTAATATCTGATAAAGTAGGAAATTGTACTCTCTGTCGCTCAATTAAAGAACCAGTTGAATAAATTTTGTATAGTCTAATCGCTTTAGGACAACTCAACCATGCCGAGAAAAATTTATTAGAAAACTTCGATTTCATTTTCATCGTCACATAATATCCAGAGACAGCAACCTTTTTACCAGCATTATTGAATCCTACAGCTCCAATAGTAATATTCATCGGATTATAAACAATTTCCTCTGGATATAACTTTTTAAATTTATCACTCTTTTTTACTAAAAATTCTCTGTTGTATCTCTCCTCTTTTGGTGTTAGTCCACTTTCAACAGTCACGCTCCATAATTCTAAATTTTGTTCATAAGGATCGACATATTCAACAGTTTGTTCAAATACTTCTCCTAACTTATGTTGTTTCCATTCATCACGGTAGGTGTGAAATCTTATTATAGGAAATTGTTCTTTATGATTTTTCATTCATTCTCCCATCTAATGCTATAAATGAATTAATCTTAACTGGTTTCATTTGCCTTCAAATTTCACTTGTGGAGTAACTGTAATATCTTTTTCATCCTCTCCATCAACAGCTACTTCAACAGGGATAGGATATAACTCACCTACTATAAATGCTGTTCCAGTCGGTAAATAAGAAAACCTTGTTAACTGATTTTTATTTATATAAGGAATAGTTTTTAAAAGATATTCTAAGTCAACATTATTTTTAATTCGATGAATTAAATAATTATTACATTGAGAAAGAACAGTTGACGATAACTCACTAGGACGCTGGCTAGATAACATCAAGAAACAACCAAATTTCCTACCCTCACGAGCTATCTTTTTAAAGACTTCAACTTCACCAAATAGACTATTTTCGTTTAATTTTGATATATATCTGTGTGCTTCTTCAAAAATAAATAAATTGACATCCCTATCGTTTATCTTTTTTTCAGAACTCTTTTTGAACTCTTTTTTTAACATATAAGTGGTAAAAAACAACAATAAATCATCATCTAAGCCAGAAACATTATATACCGTGATTTTTGATTGTTTCTCCTCTTCATCGCTCTCATCTATTTTTGCTTTAAATAAGCTACCATATCTTAATTGAATATGTTTAATTCTAGTTTCAAGGGTTCCTGAATACCCTCTTGCTTGAGTATTCCCCTGACACTCTTCTAAGAGAAATACAAAATTTAAAGCTTCAAACAAGTCTGCAAAACTATTTATTGTATATCTAGCATTCTCAATTTCTTTAGTTATTTTCGAATGACTTCCATACATTTTACTCTGTAAATTAGATTTGAATGTTGTTTCACCAGTACTGCCATTAAAGTTACCAAATCGAGCATCATACATTGTAGTATCAATACTTGTATTCTGTAGGATTCCAATAATTTTAGTTCGTTTAGCTACAGCATCAGATTGTTGATTATGATATAAGTTATAGGCTATAAAACAACTTAATTTTTCTCTATCTAATTTATTTTCTGTTAGACAATTAGCCAATTTCAATGCTGTTTGAACTACAGGCAACTGCACAAGTTCTGATGGTTTTATCAAATTCAACCAATCTTGTAGTTCTAATGATTCTATTTTTATCGAAAAATCTTCCAATACATCAATATTATTTACACCGTCTATCTGCGAGTACTCATTGTGAATATCAAAAATATTTAAATATAAATTACTAGTTTCTTTAGTTGATATTTCTTTAATGATTTTTCTGACTGTGGTAGATTTTCCTGAACCAGTATTACCTAAAATAGCAGAATGATGAGTAATTAATTTATTTAGATTTATTTGTGCATCATATTTATCTTGGATAGTTCCTAATAAAATTGATGTTTCTCTTTTCTCAATAGAAAACACCTTCTGCAAATCCTCATCACTTGATAAATAGACTCTATCTTGTAAAAAGGGATATTTCTTTAGATTAAAGTTAATTTTGTCGTTTTCTAATATTCCTACAGGAACACATTCAAATCTTCCTACATAGTCAAACTTTGATTTTTCATCATTAACAATTTTAATTTCCTTGTCTTCCACTTTAACAACTTGGTAAACAAATTTATCTCCAAATTGACTTTTTATTGTGACATAATCTATAACTCCTTGCGCGATATAAATTTCCCCTTTAAAATTATAAATTAATTTTTCAAAGTCACTTACTTCAAAAACCAATCTGTCATATGAAACTAACACTACTCGCCCAATACTATTCATGAGAATCTTCTCCCTTTTGTCCTGATTCATCCTTTGGAACATAATTTATGATTTCATCAACAATATAGTTAAAGTAGTGGGCTTTTACTCCATCACAAGACGTATCCCCTCCAATTAAATGAAATCCATCTTGAGTCTTAAATTCATCAAAAAATTTCTTCATATTATCTTCTGATGTATCACCAAAAACAATCAAAGTAAAATCTTGATGTTTTAGATTTTGAGAAATGATGTTATTAATATGCTCGTCAGGAAAACCATATCCCATAACAATAAGGACTGTATTTGGAACTTGAAGTACATTTGCAAACTCTCTAAATAGTTCTGAATATGGAGCTTGTGCAGTTTGTCTATGCTTTAACATTGTTGGATAAATAATAATTTCTTCATCGCTCTGTTTAAAAAGATCCTTTTGGATTAATTTCCCACTTTCATCAGAAGTCCAATTGATTGAACCATGTATTTTTAATAAATTAGCTTCTTTAGAAGTGGGCTGCCATACATCCTTATATCTATTTGTATCGTCTACTAACCTTTGCTTAAATGAATTCACATTAAAATTTCTGTATAAACTATTTTCAAAATCTGTTGAATAAACAATGCGGTTGCTTTCTAATGAATATTCATTAAACAAATCGTAGTTCGTTGTCACTATGTTGATTTTATTACTCAACTCAGTTCTATATTTAAAAACAGATTGATAAAATTTATGATAAGTATTTATTGTTTCACTATCTTTATATTTATCATCATCCAGAGCTGGTATAGTTTTTAAAAACTCACTTTTCAAGATACTAATTACTGATTTTAAATCATCATTACTTGGTTGAAAACTTAAACCACTCTGTAACCAGTTGAGTAAACTTTCAATATCGGAGAAACTTTTATAAAAGTGTTTATCTATCGAATTCAGTTGTTCCTCGGACAGAGCACTTACAAACGAACCTATATTATTATAATTCCCTTCTGCTTTTTCCAATATATCATTAATTATTTTAATTTCAATTTCATTGTCTTTTTTATTTTTCTCTAGCCACTTTTTACATAATTCCAAATTTCTAATAAGATAACTCAAATCTTTAATATTTAAAAACTCTTTAACTTTTTCATAAACATTTTTATTATTCTCTAAAATATCACTCATCGTTTTTGACATAAGTGGAATTGCACCCGATGAACATCCTGAACCTATGAATATGACAAGATTTTTAGATACAAAATATTTATTGACAAATTCTTTTAGTTTAATAATTTGTTGATTTTCATCTAACCCTTTAAAAATGTTCTTATTATTTTCATAATGATAGATTCTCCCATTTACACTATTGTTACTCATTATTTAGCTCCATATTCTTTATTTTCAACACTTTTTCACAATAAGCATCAAAATGATTATTAATAATATCAACTAAATCATTTTTTAAATCACTTGATCTCTTATCAATATCAGATTTCTTAAAATTATTTCTTCTAAAAACTTCATTAATGTAAAACTTTGACTCATCTTCTTCATGTAAGACTTTCTTTTTTTCTTCAAAATTTTCGTTTGAAATTTTTACATTTAAATCTCCATGTAATAAAGTTAAATTCCCTAAATTATTCTTGTTAGAATCTCCTGGTTCAAATTTACTTTGAGGTATAATATGTTCTAATTGCCAAATCAATTTACCTTTATGATCTAACTCTGTAAAATCGATTGTTCTATCATTATTTTTAAATTTCTCAATGCTAACAAGCAGAAAACGAGTGAAATGAACATGGTTCCCACTATAATAGTTAGTTCGAAAGAACTGTTCATCCTCAATAAATTTCTGAATTACTTTTTGATAGTCATCCAATTGTAAATATTTATGTTTCTTGTCTTGTTCCATAAAATATTCCAGCAATCTATTACCAAACACATTTTGCAAACTATCTAACAATTTATCCATAATTTATCCCCTTATCTCCCAACCCTCAATTGCTCAATGACTTCCTCTACTAGCTGGGTATAGGCCTCCTTGATTTGTTTTTTATAGAGAAGAGGATTGAGGGCATCCGCCACCTCTAGTTTATAGTCCTGATAGCGCTGGCTCTTAGTCAGCTGGCTTTCTCCTAGTTGTTTTTTAGCTCCCTTACGGTAGTGTTCGACATAGTAACGGAGTTCATCCTTGCCGACATACCAGCGCTTGCTAAAGACTTGGATATGTTGCTGGATGACAGCCTCTATCATCTGATCCAAAATATTTGCGATAGACTGACCACGATAGCTTTCTGGATGCTCTTGAACTTCTCTCCACAGTTCAGTGATGATCTGGGCAAGATTGGGATTGGTCTTCTCAAGACTCTGAATATAGTTATCCACTGCCTCCCTATCTTGATTGCTTAGGTTCTTTTCTTGACTTTGACCTTGTTCAATTAGGCTTTGAATCAAGGTTAGAATATAGGCATAGTTGATTTCGTCTACTTGGATAGACTCCAGTTCATAGTGGATATCAAGTGGTTCACCGTCGTCATCATTCTCTACTCGGCTTTTTAATTCTGCAAGGACATTTCGATAAAGTCCCAGATACCTTTCCAACTTTTCTCCATCAAGTCCCGTCTGACTGTAAAGCTCTTCCTCATCATACTCTTTGTACACTCTGATAGAGGCTAGGTATTTATCAAAGGCTTGATAGGTTTTAGCTAGTTTCCTCAACTCAGGTGTAGAGACTTGCTCGAAATCTAGACCGTTCATATAGTCATCAGTAGCAAGATTTTTGAAATCACTGCAACTCCGTAAAAAGTTCCTCTTTTCCTCTTCCCAGCTTGGGGCTAGGACCTCGTTTTCACCACCATTTGAGTAGAGCTTGAGGGCATTATCCACTGCTTCCTTAAAGGCTAGAGGCTTTTGGAAGGTGATGATATGACCGTAGGTCTTACTAGAGTCAAAGATACGGTTGGTTCGGCTAAAGGCCTGAATCAAGTCCTGTGGTTGCATGGGTTTACGATCGATAAAGAGAGTTGATAGACAAGGCGCATCAAATCCCGTTAAGAGACGATTGACCACGATAACCAAGTCCAACTGTTCATTGCGATAGAGGTATTTGTCCTGCTTTCGAGCTAGGCGGTTATTGACATCCGTATTAAAGCCACGAAGATCCGCCATGGTAAAATGGGTATCAAACTCTTGGTTGTAGTCCTCTAAGACTTGCTTCATGTGGTCTTGATTGGCTCTTGAGTCTTCTTCATTTTCTGTGACCGAGTAGGTGATGGTCGCCTTTGGAAAGTCAGGAAGGACCTGCTTAACCCTTTCCGATACCTTGACTCTCGTCTCCCCAGCCTTGACCCGTTTGAGGAGGTCGTAGTAGGCTTGGGCTTGAGGGATAGACTTGACGGTCAATATAGCATTATAGGTCTTACCCACTCCCTTTTGGAAGCCTAGCTGTTGACGGGATTTATTGATAATGGCATCCAAGACTTCCAGCATATGCTCCTCATCCTCGTAGACAGTATCTGGTATGTCATTTTCGGATTTATCCGTGATGAGGGTATTGCGATAATCCACCTTAAAACCTAAAACTGCTCCATCATGGATGGCTTCCTTGACTGTATACTCATGGAGACGGTCACCGTACTGTTGCTGGGTGGTTTGGGCTAGATCGCCGACTTGCTGGCGTTTATTTTCCTTAAAGATAGGTGTTCCTGTAAAACCATACCAGAGAGACTGTGGGAAAAAGACCTTAATGTCTTTTTGTGTTTGCGGCGTCACGGAACGGTGGCATTCATCCACGACAAAGGCCACTCGAAGACCCTTGATTTTGTCCGCATCTCGTTGGTAAAGACCTTGTTCAAACTTGCGCATCATGGTGGTGATTTTCTGGATGGTCGTTACCACCACACGCTTATCATTACTTCCTAAGCGCTTGATCAAATCATGGGTATTATCCGTCTCATCAATATCAATGACATCATTGGTCGCATAAGAGAGAAAAGATGAAGTGGTCTGTTGATCCAAGTCTCTGCGGTCAACGACAAAAATCGTCTTTTGGATAGATGGAATCTGGAGGAGATTCCGAGCTACCTTATAGGAGGTCAAGGTCTTTCCTGAACCTGTCGTATGCCAGACATAGCCAGACTCCTGACGACGAGAAGCTTCCTGAACAGCCTCAATAGCATGGATCTGGTAGGGGCGTAAGAGGATAAGAGCCTTCTTACTATCATCAAGAACAGAATACTGCATGACCATCTGGTGAGCACGAGGGATGGAAAGGACTTCGTGGGCAAAACTGGTCAAGCTCGTTATGGGTTGATTGTCTTTATCCACCCACTTGGTTAGAAATTGCTTGTTGAGTTTATTTTCCCTAGCCGCAGCGATATAGCGTGTATCTACCTTATTGGTCACAACAAACATCTGTAAGCTAGAGTAAATGCCACGGAACTTTCCTTCTCTATCATACTTCTTGATTTGATGAAAGGCATCTAGAAAAGCAACTCTGGGACTTTTAAGCTCGATCTGAATCATTGGAAGGCCATTGATCAAGAGGGTCACATCTAGCCTGCGGTCTTGATCCTGAGGATTTATCTTATCTCTCTCGACTTGGTTGACAACCTCATAACTAGACTTACCAGCTGCGATATTGTCTCGCCAAATAACAGATAAACGTATAGTCCCCAAACTAGCATCTTCTCTCTGAACCTCAACCTTGGCAATGCCATTTTCGCCGACCAACCACTTGGCCGCATCATAGTAGCTAACAAAGTTCAGTTGATTCTTTATCTGACGTTTTTCTTGTTCTGTCAGGGGATGATCTGCCAATAGCGCCACATTGTTCTGGGCTAGCTTTTCAAAGAAATTTTCCCATAATTGCTCTTCTGTTTTAAGGTCTTCTCTGTAAGTCCATTGACTTTCCCCAGTCACCAGTTGGCTGATCAGTTGTTTTTCTATCTCCAGTTCTGGTTTTACCTGTATCATACTCTCTCCTTTGCTACATGTCTGCTCCCTTTATTATAGCATGTTTAGGCTCAAAATCCATCACTCTTCCCCTTGCAAAAGCAATCTTCCCCCTTTCTCCTCCAAAATATGGTATAGTAGAAATATACTATCTATGAGGAGTTCACATGTCACAGGATAAACAAATGAAAGCTGTTTCTCCCCTTCTGCAGCGAGTTATCAATATCTCATCGATTGTCGGTGGGGTTGGGAGTTTGATTTTCTGTATTTGGGCTTATCAGGCTGGGGTTTTACAGTCTAAGGAAACCCTCTCTGCCTTTATACAGCAGGCAGGTATATGGGGGCCACCTCTCTTTATCTTTTTACAGATTTTACAGACGGTCGTCCCTATCATTCCTGGAGCCTTGACCTCGGTGGCTGGGGTCTTTATCTACGGTCACATCATCGGGACAATCTACAACTATATCGGTATCGTGATTGGCTGTGCCATTATCTTTTATCTGGTGCGCCTCTACGGGGCTGCCTTTGTCCAGTCCGTCGTCAGCAAGCGCACCTATGACAAGTATATCGGTTGGTTGGATAAAGGCAATCGTTTTGACCGTTTCTTTATCTTTATGATGATTTGGCCCATTAGTCCAGCTGACTTTCTCTGTATGCTGGCTGCCTTAACCAAGATGAGTTTCAAGCGCTATATGACCATCATCATTCTGACCAAACCCTTTACCCTCGTGGTTTATACCTACGGTCTGACCTATATTATCGACTTCTTCTGGCAAATGCTTTGATACATAAAAAATCCGTTTGGTTGCCCAAGCGGATTTTGTACTTTATTTTGAAACTTCTTTTGCAAGGACAAAGTTCCCAAGAGTAGCAGAACCATTTCCTGCGACTGCTGGCGTTACGATGTAGTCACGCACATCTGGTACTGGTAGGTAGCCATTAAGGAGAGCTGTAAATTTCTCACGGACACGATCCAGCATGTGTTGTTGAGCCATGACCCCTCCACCAAAGACAATCACGTCTGGGCGGAAAGTCACTGTCGCATTAACCGCAGCTTGAGCGATATAGTAGGCTTGAACATCCCAAACAGGGTTATTGAGTTCAATATTTTCCCCACGTACACCTGTACGAGCTTCCAAACTTGGACCAGCTGCATAGCCTTCCAGACATCCCTTATGGAAAGGACAAACACCCTTAAACTCTTTTTCAATATCCATTGGGTGTCTAGCCACATAGTAGTGACCCATTTCAGGGTGACCAACACCACCGATAAACTCACCACGTTGGATGACACCTGCACCGATACCTGTACCGATTGTGTAGTAAACCAAGTTTTCGATACGACCACCAGCGTTGTTACGGGCAACCACTTCACCATAAGCAGAGCTGTTTACGTCTGTAGTGAAGTACATTGGCACGTTTAGGGCGCGACGAAGGGCACCAAGCAAGTCCACATTTGCCCAGTTTGGTTTTGGAGTTGTTGTGATAAAGCCATAAGTTTTTGAGTTTTTATCAATATCAATCGGACCAAATGAACCAACTGCAAGACCAGCAAGGTTATCGAATTTTGAGAAGAACTCAATGGTTTTATCGATTGTTTCGATTGGAGTTGTTGTTGGAAATTGTGTTTTTTCTACAACGTTAAAATTTTCATCACCGACAGCACAGACAAATTTTGTACCGCCTGCTTCCAAACTTCCGTATAGTTTTGTCATGATTAACCTCTTGTATTTATTTTCTTTATTATAGCATATTTCCAGACTGAAAATTGCTCAATATTTTAGATTTTCCTCTGTAAATTTTACCATTCAATCAAAAACGAACAAACATGACATTTGTTCGTTTTTATGAATCTATTAAGCTTTAACTTCAATGACTGCGTCACCCTTAGCAACTGATCCAGAAGCAACTGGATTTACTGAAGCAAAGTCTGCAGTGTTTGTCACGATAACCATAGTTGTGTTGTCAAGTCCTGCAGCGGCAATCTTAGCTGAGTCAAATGTTCCAAGAACATCTCCTGCTTTCACCTTGTCACCTTGGGCAACTTTTGCTTCAAAACCGTCACCGTTCATTGTTACAGTGTCGATACCAACGTGGATCAAAACTTCAGCACCATCGGTTGTTTTCAAACCGAAGGCATGTCCTGTTGGAAAGGCGATTGAAACTTCAGCATCAGCTGGTGCATAAACCACACCTTGGCTAGGTTTCACAGCAATACCTTGTCCCATAGCTCCACTTGAGAAGACTGGGTCATTGACATCAGCAAGAGCGACAACATCACCAACGATAGGAGTTTGGATTGTTTCGTCTGTTAGCTTAGATGCAGTTTCTACTACTTCTTCGCTAATTTCAGGCTTTTTTACAGTTGATTCTCCATCAGTTTCATCTTCATAACCAAACATATAAGTAAGGGCAAAACCAAGGGCAAATGATACAGCTACCATAAGAAGGTATAGTGGAAGTTGTCCATTACCAAGATAAAGCATTGTACCAGGGATGATGGTGATACCATTACCAGTACCAGCAAGACCAAGGATAGATGCCAATCCACCACCGATTGCACCAGCGATCAATGAAAGGAAGAATGGTTTACGGTAACGCAAGTTAACCCCGAAGATAGCAGGCTCAGTAATACCTAGGAAGGCAGAAAGGGCTGCTGGAAAAGCAAGAGTTTTAAGTTTTGGATTTTTAGTTTTCACACCAACTGCTACAGTTGCAGCACCTTGTGCAGTCATAGCAGCTGTGATGATAGCGTTGAATGGGTTAGCATGGTCAGCAGCAAGCAATTGAACTTCAAGCAAGTTGAAGATGTGGTGAACACCTGATACGACGATAACTTGGTGAACTCCACCAATCAAGAAACCACCAAGACCAAATGGCAAGTTAAGAATAGCTTTTGTTCCAAGAAGGATGTAGTTTTCAACAACATGGAAGACTGGTCCGATGACAAAGAGTCCAAGGATAGACATGACCAAAAGTGTCACGAATGGTGTTACCAAGAGGTCAATCACATCTGGAACAACCTTGCGGACAGCTTTTTCAAATTTAGCTCCGACAACCCCGATGATGAAGGCTGGAAGAACAGATCCTTGCAAACCAACAACTGGGATAAATCCGAAGAAGTTCATAGCAGTCACTTCACCACCAGAAGCAACGGCCCAAGCATTTGGAAGTGAACCGGAAACCAGCATCATACCAAGAACGATACCAACAGCTGGATTTCCACCGAATACACGGAAAGTTGACCACACAACCAAACCTGGCAAGATGATAAAGGCTGTATCTGTCAAGATTTGTGTGTAAGTTGCAAAGTCACCTGGAAGCGGCATTTCAAGAGCGTTGAAAAGACCACGCACACCCATGAAGAGACCTGTCGCTACGATAACAGGGATGATTGGAACGAAAACGTCACCGAAAGTACGGATCGCACGTTGGAACCAATTTCCTTGTTTAGCAGCTTCTGCCTTCATTTCATCCTTAGATGATGTTGGCAAACCAAGAGCTACAACTTCGTCGTACATCTTGTTAACTGTACCAGTACCAAAGATGATTTGGTATTGACCTGAGTTAAAGAAAGCACCTTGAACTTTTTCCAAGCTCTCGATAGCATCCTTGTTGATCTTCGCTTCATCTTTTACCATAACACGGAGGCGAGTTGCACAGTGAGCTACACTGTTAACATTCTCACGTCCGCCCAAGGCATCGATGACTTTTTTTGCAATTTCCTGATTGTTCATTTGCAAAAATCTCCTTATAAAAAATTTATTCTTGTATGAAAGCGATTTTACTCGCCCTACGAGTATTATTTTATCATCTTTCAAAAATATGTCAAGCGTTTTGCAGAAAAAATTGCTATTTTTTATTTTTTGATTGTTTTTGCTATTTTTTTCATCAACACAGCCATAACACCCTCTAAAATCAAGGTTTTTACTTTAAAGTTTTCAAAAGATTTCATATTTTCATCATTTTTCATAAAATTACGTTCCTAGATTCTGTCAATCGTTTGACATTTTTTTCTTTAATTTAGTGTAAAAGACTTGCTTTTTTATAAGGAAACGTTTACTATTAAGATAGTAGAATTTATGGAGGAAATAGAAATGGAATGGACTACTGAACGTCGTTACAGACGTTATGAAGATTGGACACAAGAAGAAATTAAACAAATCAAAGAAAATATGGCTCAGTCTCCATGGCATACAAGCTATCACATCGAACCCAAGCAGGGTCTTTTAAATGATCCAAATGGTTTTTCATATTTCGATGGCAAGTGGGTTGTCTTTTACCAAAACTTTCCCTTTGGTGCAGCTCATGGTTTAAAATCTTGGGTACAACTTGAAAGTGATGATTTAGTTCATTTTTCAGAAACTGGAGTTAAGGTTCTACCTGATACTCCTTTAGATAGCCACGGTGCTTACTCAGGATCTGCTATGCAGTTTGGAGAACAATTATTCCTCTTTTATACTGGAAATGTTCGTGATGAAAATTGGATTCGCCATCCTTACCAGATTGGTGCCTTAGTGGACAAGGATGGAAAGATTAAAAAGATTGATAAAATCTTGATTGATCAGCCTGCTGATGCTACTGACCACTTCCGCGATCCACAGATTTTTAACTTTAAAGGACAATACTACGCTATCGTTGGTGGTCAAGATTTGGACAAAAAAGGATTTGTCCGTCTCTATAAGGCTATCGAAAATGATTATACAAACTGGCAAGAAGTTGGTGATTTGGACTTCAACAATGACCGTACTGCTTATATGATGGAGTGCCCAAATCTAGTCTTTGTCGGAGAACAACCTGTCCTTCTTTACTGCCCACAAGGTTTGGATAAAAAGGTTCTTGACTATGACAATATCTATCCAAACATGTATAAAATCGGCACTTCCTTTGATCCAGAAAATGCTCGTATGGTAGATGTGTCTGAACTACACAACCTCGATTATGGTTTTGAAGCCTATGCCACTCAAGCCTTCAATGCCCCTGATGGACGTGCCCTTGCTGTTAGTTGGCTTGGTTTACCGGATGTGTCTTATCCATCTGATCGTTTTGATCACCAAGGAACCTTCTCATTGGTAAAAGAACTTACCATTAAAGACGGCAAACTCTATCAATACCCTGTAGCAGCTATCAAGGATCTTCGTGCTTCAGAAGAGGAATTTTCAAATCGTTCTGAAACCAAAAATACCTACGAACTTGAGCTTAATATAGAAGCTAATAGCCAAAGTGAAATTGTCCTTCTTGCTGATAAAGACGGCAAGGGGCTATCTATCAATTTTGACCTTGTCAATGGCCAAGTAACCGTTGATCGTAGTCAAGCTGGAGAACAATATGCTCAAGAATTTGGAACTACTCGCTCTTGCTCAGTTACTAATCAAGCAACTACTGTCAATATCTTCATCGACAACTCAGTCTTTGAAATCTTTATCAATAAAGGAGAAAAAGTATTTTCTGGTCGTGTCTTCCCTCACGAAGATCAAAATGGAATCCTCATTAAATCTGGAAACCCAACTGGAACATACTACGAATTAGAATATGGTCGCAAAACTAACTGATGTCGCAGAACTAGCAGGCGTCAGCCCAACTACTGTCTCACGTGTTATTAATAAAAAAGGCTACCTGTCAGAAAAAACTATTCAAAAGGTTAAAGATGCTATGCGTGAGCTGGGCTATAAACCCAACAACCTAGCTCGCAGTCTTCAAGGTAAATCCGCCAAGTTAATCGGTTTGATTTTCCCAAAAATCAGCCATGTTTTCTATGCTGAATTGATTGATAAATTGGAACACGAACTCTTCAAAAAAGGTTACAAGACCATCATCTGTAATAGTGAGCATGATTCAGAAAAAGAACGCGAGTACATCGAAATGCTAGAAGCCAACCAGGTGGACGGCATCATTTCGGGAAGTCACAACCTTGGGATTGAGGATTACAATCGCGTGACGGCTCCAATCATTTCATTTGACCGTAACCTATCACCAGACATACCTGTCGTTTCTTCTGACAACTATGCTGGTGGAGTTCTAGCCGCTCAGACCTTGGCTAAAACTGGAGCCAAATCTATTATCATGATTACAGGAAATGACAATTCCAATTCACCAACTGGACTTCGTCATGCTGGTTTTGCTTCAATCTTGCCAAAGGCTCCTATTATCAATGTTTCCAGTGACTTTTCACCCCTACGCAAGGAAATGGAAATTAAAAATATCCTGACCAAACAAAAACCAGATGCGATTTTCGCCTCTGATGATTTGACTGCTATTTTGGTTATTAAAATTGCTCAGGAGCTTGGTATCTCTGTTCCTGAACAACTAAAAGTTATCGGATATGACGGGACTTATTTTATTGAGAATTTCTACCCTCACCTCACTACCATTAAACAACCCTTGGAAGAGATTGCTCGCCTAACAGTTGATTTGCTCTTACAAAAAATTGAAGGCAAAGAGGTTGCTACTACTGGTTATTTCTTACCAGTTACATTATTGCCAGGAAAAAGTATTTAAGTACAAGAAAACTCAGACCAATTCGTCTGAGTTTTTTATGATCTTAAGTTTTCGAGATAGCGCCGGGCTGTCTCTAGGTTAAAGGTTTTATCCGCGATGAGGCGCTCGACTAGAGGAGCTACCTCGGATTCACTGGCACCTGCGAGGAGTGCCAAGGATTTGGCCTGCAATTTCATGTGTCCTTGCTGGATTCCTGTGCTCACCAAGGCTTTGAGGGCCGCAAAATTTTGGGCAAGCCCGATAGACACGATAATCTGGGCTAATTCTTTGGCAGAAGGATTTCCCAGTAGCTCATGACTGAGGGCTACACGAGGGTTGAGGCCGATAGAACCACCCTTGGTCGCTACAGGCATGGGTAAAGTCATCTCACCGACCAATTCTTCTGTCTCCAAGTCTAGACGCCAAGAGCTGAGACCTTGATAGCGTCCGTCTTGACTGGCAAAAGCATGAGCCCCTGCCTCAATAGCACGCCAGTCATTACCAGTGGCAATCAAAATCGCATCAATACCGTTAAAAATTCCTTTATTGTGGGTAGCTGCTCGATAAGGATCAGCCTGCGCAAACTGACTAGCCAAAGCTATTTTCTCTGCAATTTCTCTTCCTTGCTCCTTTTGGCGGCTCAAGTAGCGAAAGGCGATACGACAACTTGCAGTCACCAGAGAATCGGTCGCGTAGTTTGACAGGATTCCCATGAGACTCTGTCCCTGACTAAGTTCTTCTAAGACTGGTTTCAAGGCTTCTAGCATGGTATTGAGCATATTAGCACCCATAGCTTCTTGGGTATCAACATGGAGATAAACAACGAGAAAGTCTGTTTCGCCTTTAATCTCTTCTACATGCAGATCACGCGCCCCACCCCCGCGTTTAACAATCGAAGGATAGGCTTGATTAGCAAGTTCCAAGAGTTCTGCTTTCTTGCTGGCAATCTTCTCTTGGGCTTGTTCAGGATTAGCAACTTGATAAAGAGCTACCTGCCCAATCATCTGGCGCTCATGCACTTGAGCAGTAAAGCCACCTGCTCGCTTGATGATTTTGCTGGCATAGCTGGCTGCAGCAACTACTGAGGGTTCTTCTGTCACATAGGGAACTGTATAGTCCTGCCCATTCACCAAAAGTTCTGGAATGATAGAATAAGGCAGAGAAAAAGTTCCTACCACATTCTCACTCAGCTGGTCCGCAACAGCCAAGCTGACTTGTTCATCCTGCTCCAGACTCCTTTGCTTTTCAGGACTAAGGAGGGCCTGAGCTCGCAATAACTCAAGGCGCTCATGGTATGTTTTTTTAGAAAATCCATTCCAACTTATCTTCATTATTTTTCAACCTTGCTATAACGGCGTTGATGGTCCACAATTTCAACCAAGGCAAAATCTTGATTTTCATAGCCTGCAAACTGGGCAGAACCAGTTTCATCCAAGTCCACTTCCTCAAAGAAGACTTTTTCATAGTCTGCAACAGACAGAGCAGTTCGTTGGTTGAGCTTGTTCAAACGGTCTTTATCCAGATAGGCTTCATATCCTTCAACCAATTCACCACTGAAAAACTCAGCCACAGCACCACTTCCGTAACTATAAAGGGCAATTTTATCCCCAGCTTTCAAGCTATCTGTATTTTCCAAGAGAGACAAGAGTCCAAGAAAGAGAGAACCTGTGTAAATGTTCCCTACCTTTTGACTGTAGAGAATAGACTGGTCAAAATGCTTTTGCAAGAGGTCTTTTTTCTCTTGAGGCAGGCTCTTATCCATGATTTTTTTCAAGCCTTTTAGCGCTAATTTAGGATAAGGCAAGTGGAAGCAAACAGCTGCAAAATCATCCAAAGTAAGCTGGTAGCGTTTTTGGTATTCAAGCCAAGTTGTTTTCAAACTATCCAAATATTGTTGAGTAGAATAGACACCATTTACATAAGGCGTTGTTGAGTAATTTGGACGCCAGAAATCCATGATGTCACGAGTCTGAGCTACATTGTCATTATTAAAGGCCATAATACGTGGATTTTGTGTAATCAACATAGCCACACTTCCTGCACCCTGAGTTGGTTCTCCAGGTGTTTCAATACCATACTTGGCAATATCGCTTGCGATGACCAAGACCTTGGACTCTGGAGAATTTTCCACATGCAATTTGGCATAATGAAGGGCAGCTGTCGCTCCGTAGCAGGCTTCTTTAATCTCGAAACTACGCGCAAAGGGCTGGATGCCCAGCAAGCCATGCACAAAGACAGCCGCAGCCTTACTCTGGTCAATTCCTGACTCGGTAGCCACAATGACCATATCAATTTCTGCTCTTTCTTGCTCAGTTAAAATAGAGTCACTTGCACTGGCCGCCAAGGTCACGATGTCCTCAGTTAGGGGCGCAATACTCAATTCCTTGAGCAAGAGTCCTTTGCTTAATTTTTCAGGGTCAATTCCCCTCGCTTCTGCTAAGTCTTGTAATTTCAAGACATATTGACTGGTCGCAAAACCAATCTTATCAATACCGATTGTCATATTTACCTCTGTTTTATCATTCATGTAACAAATCGTTCTATACTATTTTATCACAAATGGCAGTAAAAGAGAGAAAAAAGACTTGATTCACCAAATCAAGTCTCATGTTAGTCTAACGATTTTGCTGTTTTTGTAAGTAGGAATATAGTCTGAGAATCACGGTTCCGCTAGCCATTCCAATGGAAATTACTAGAGCCAACATGACAACCAAGGTTGCACTTGCCAGTGCTTTATTATAGTCCCCTGTCACAAAAAAGGCAGTTGTTCGGTAGGAGAGATAACCTGGAACCAGTGGTGCCAAGATGGCCAAGATAAAGACCACAGCAGGTGTCTTATAAAGAATACTTAAAATCTGGCTGACACAAGAACCAATAATAGCCGCAATAAAAGTAGCCACAATAACATTGGTCGGTTCCTTGAGCAAAAGATAGATTAGCCAGACAGCCATACCTAAAATCCCTCCAGGTAAGAGCATAGAGCGTTGCACATTGAGTACGATTAAAAAAGTGATAATAGCAAGAAGACTTGCCACTGCTTGTAATAAAAAGGTTGTTAGTATCATATTAATTCATCAATACCAAGGCGACAGAAGTTCCTGCCCCTAAAGCAAGGGTAATGAGCAGGGATTCAAACATCTTGCTCATACCAGAGTTTATGTGGTTAGTCATAATATCGCGAACCGCATTGGTCAAGGCAATTCCTGGTACAAAAGGCATGACTGCACCAGCTATAATCAAATCTGCCGTTGAAGGAAAGCCTGTGTAGCGAGCCCAAAACTGGGCTATCATCCCAAAGACAAAAGCTCCAGCAAAGGCTGTTACAAAAGGAATTCGGATAAATTTTTCCACATAGAGTGAAAAGGCAAAACCAAATAAGGTAGCCACTCCTGCCCCGATTGCATCGTAGATATTTCCACTAAACATAATTGAGAAGAAAGGGGCACTAAAGGTCGCAGCCAAAGTCACCTGCAACTTGGTATAGGGAAGGGGTTGGGCTTGCAAGGCCGTCAATTGCTTGAAGGCTGTCTCTAAATCAATCTGCCCCCCAACCAGCTGACGAGAAACCTGGTTGACATCGCAGACTTTTTCAATATTATAAGAAGAGGAGGTTACGCGCTTCATGCGCGAAATATTGGTGTTTTCAATGGAGAAAAAGATGGCAGCAGGCATGGCAAGAACATTGCAATCCACAATCCCCTGCGAATGCGCAATCCGGATCATGGTATCTTCTACGCGATGAATCTCTGAACCACTTTTGAGAAGAATGGTTCCTGCTAGCATAATCACATCAATAACTGCATTTAATTCTTTTGACTCTTCCATGCTTTCCTCCTTTTATCAACTTCCTCTATTCTATCACAAATCAGGACTCAAAAAAAATCTTTGCCATGAAATCATGACAAAGATTCGTTTAATCACGAGAATTTTCGTGGTTGCCTTCACTACTTGATTGAGTAGTAGCAGGTGCATTCTCTCGTTGATTTCCTTGTTGGTTCCCCTGACTTGGTGTTGTAGTAGAACCTTGGTTTCCACGTTGGGCTGGTGCTGATGATGATGTTGACGGCGGTGTTTTTGGTTTGTAGATTGAAATCTTGACACGCGTCTTAGTCAAATCAACCTTTTCACCTGCTTTTGGACTCTGTTCAACGACTGTACCTTCAGCAGTTCCAGCGGGAGCTGTCGACACTTCTACAACTTCAATATTGGCTTCTTTAATACCGACAATTTGAACGAGATTGTTTTTAGTAAATTCAAGACTAGATCCTGTATAACTTGGCATGGCAACGCTGGTTACTTTCTTAGCAACGGTTAAGGTAATCGTTGAGGCCTTGCTCAAATCATAGGTTGTTCCGGCAGCTGGACTCTGTCTAAGAACAGTTCCTGCTTCGCTCTCACTTGATTCTTCTTCCTCAATCTTGATGAGATTTTCAGGAACCTTCTTCTGCTTGAGTTCTGCGATAACATCTGTAGATTTACGGCCTATATAATTGCTCAATTGGAAAGATTGCTTGCCTGATGAGACAACCAAATTGATTTTCGTTCCTTCTTTTCGACCAGTTCCAGCGTCAGGATCTGTACGAATAATCCGCCCTTCTTCCACCTTTTCACTAGCCTCTGTTTTCTCCTCGCCAATCTCAAAATTGGCATTCTTGAGGGTTTCCTTGGCTTCCGCCACTGTCTGACCTGCCACATCTGGAATAGCAATGGTTGCAGGAGTTCTGGATAATATCCAAATCAGAGAGGCTGCCACCAATACAATGCTGGCCAACAAAATCATATAACGAACTCTAAATTTTCGTTTCTTAACAGGCTTGCTTGCGTAATTGTCTTCTGAAACCTGCTGATTAGGCTTCGCAGTTTGTGGCTTCGGACTTTGTGTTTGCACCTTAGGAATCGAAGTCAAGGTACTCTGGGATACCTTTGGTAGCGTCTTGGTGTCCGCCTTAGTAGTATCATTAAATACCAGTTTAGGTTCATTACGACGATTGTAAGACAAGCTACTAGACAAGTCCACATACATCTCTGCAACCGACTGATAACGATCTGTCAATTTCTTGGCAGTTGCCTTGATAACAACATTCTCCAAAGCCTGAGGTACAGATGGATTCTCATCAATAACTGACGGCAATGGTTTCTGGAAATGCTGGAGGGCGATGGTCACCGCACTATCCCCGTCATAAGGGATATGGCCTGTCAGCATCTCATAGAAAATAATCCCCATGGCATAGATATCACTTTGTACAGTCGCCTTCGAACCACGCGCCTGCTCTGGTGACAAGTAATGAACCGAACCCAGCATAGAGTTAGTCTGGGTCAAACTCGTCTCAGCAAAGGCTACCGCAATCCCAAAATCTGTGACCTTGGCAGTCCCATCTGGTGTCAAGAGGATATTTTGAGGTTTCAAGTCCCGGTGAACAATTCCTCTGGTATGAGCCAAACGCATGGCTAAGAGGATTTGTCCCATGATACGGACGGCTTCTTCATTAGAAAGAGGATAGTGTTCCTTGATATAACGTTTAAGGTCTAGTCCAGCAACATACTCCATTGCAAGGTACTGTTGACCATCTTCCTCACCAATATCTGTAATCCGAACGATATGAGGATGGTCCAAATCCGCCATGGCTCTCGCTTCCCGCTGGAAACGCGCCACAGCAATCGGATCTGTCTGGTAATTGGTCCTCAGGACCTTCACTGCCACTTCTTCCCCGTCTAGAATCAAATCTTTAGCCAAGTAAACATCTGCCATGCCTCCTCGGCCAATCTGTTTGATAATTCGATACCGCCCGGCAAAAATCTTGCCGATTTGGATCATTTTGCATCCTCCTCGTTCATAGAAACAAGGGCAACCGTAATGTTGTCTAAACCTCCTGCATTGTTAGCAAAACGCACAAGCGTCGCTGCTTTATCTGCCAAAGGAATATCACTGGTTACAATATCACAAATTTCACTTCCTGAAATCATATTTGTCAAGCCGTCACTATTAAGTAGGAGGTAATCTCCCGGCTCAAGAGTAATCATTCCAAAATCAGGCTGAATTTCATCTTTTTGACCGATTGACTGGGTAATAATATTTTTCTGTGGATGGCTAGCTGCTTCTTCTGGCGTCAATTGACCAGCTTTAAGCAATTCATTGACCAAGGAATGGTCGCTCGTTAACTGGTGGTATTCTTCTCCACGAATCAAACCGATACGAGAATCTCCAATGTGGGCATAGATAGCCTGATTGCCAATAATAGCAACAGCTTCTAGAGTTGTTCCCATTCCTTTATAGGCATCATCTTGTCCAAGTTGATGAATCTTTTGATTTTCAATTTCTAGGTAATTGGCGAACCATTCACGCACTTCATTGACTGTATCGATTTGGGTATCAACCCAAGCTATACCTAGGTCTGTTACCGCCATTTCACTAGCGATATTCCCTGCGCGATGACCTCCCATCCCATCAGCTAAAATAATCATGGTACGCCCAGCTCTATTGACATAGTGGTTGACATAGTCTTGGTTATTTGTTCGTTTCTGACCAACATCTGTTAATAATGAAATTTCCATGTGTCAGTTCCTTCCTAATCCGATATCTTACGAAATTGACTGATGAAGAATCCATCACTTCCATACAATTCAGGTGTGATGAGGAGACAGCCATCTTTCATGATATCCTTACATTCATGTTCTAGTGTTACCTGCTCAAATTCAGGATGACTTTCTAAAAATGCCTGTACGACTTGAAAGTTCTCCTCTGAGACAATAGTACAGGTACTATAAGTTATTATACCACCTTTGCCTATTGTTTGACAAACACTACCTAATATTTCTAGCTGAATTTCCTGTAAGGACGCGAAATCTGCCGTTTCTTTATTGTATTTGATGTCTGGTTTTCGGCGCAGAAGACCGATTCCTGAACAGGGAGCATCCACCAAAATCTTATCAAATGAATTCTTCCCAAAAAACTCATGCACCTTTCTGGCATCCAATTTTTGCGTTTGAACCCGATCTGCAACTCCTAAACGTTGGGCATTTTCTTGGATTAAGTCCAACTTGTGATCGTACAAGTCCAGAGCAGTAACCTGACCTGTCGTAAGATAAGAGGCTATATGAGCTGTTTTTCCACCCGGAGCCGCACAGGCATCTAGAACCTGCTCATCACCTTTTAAATCAAGCGTCGGAGCAACCAATTGACTGGATTCGTCTTGAATGGTAATGGCTCCATTCGCAAACAAATCATGGCCTGCAAAATGCCCCTGCTCCTTGACGAGACCAGAAACAGACAAAGGTGAATCACTAGCCTCCAACAAGGCTTGAATTTCCTCTTTTCGGTTTAAATCAGTCACTCGGATGCTAGCCTTGTTTCGCACCAAAAGACTTTCAAAAATAGCTTGCGCTCGCTCTTCACCGTATTCTTCCTTGAGCTTTGCAACTAGCCAAACCGGAAGGGAATAGGCAATGGAATCACGCTTGTTTTTTCGCTTGATGCTAGAAATATCTGGCCAGCCTTCACGCAGAATACGACGAAGGACGGCGTTGACCAATTTTTCACTGCCCTTTTTACGGACTTTGGCCAATTCCACTGCTTCATTAACCACAGCATGGTCTGGAATCTTATCCAAATAGCGGAGTTGGTAGGCACTCATGAGAAGAAGGACATAGAGCCAGCTGTCTAACTGGTCTCTGTCCTCGATAAAGTGGGACAGGTACCATTCTAGAGTCAGTTTACGGGCTACCGTTCCATAGACCAGCTCGGTCACCAAGCCCTTGTCTGCTGCCGAAAGTTGACTTCCCTTGAGATGCTTATTTAAGGCGATATTTGAGTATGCTTGATTGATAAAAACATCCTCTAATACTGCTAGGGCTAAACTTCTAGCCGTTTCTACTTTAGTCACCAAATCGTTCTCCTACAGTCAATGTACGTCCAACTCCGTTGAGGAAGGAAGCAATGTCCATCTTAGGCTTACCAGCTGGTTGCACTTGTTTGAGAGATAAAGCTCCTTCTGCCGTTGCGACAATCAATTCTTTCTTGCCGATAGAGAGAATTTCACCTGGATTTCCCTGACCTTCTACTGGTAGGACTTCATAAATCTTAAAGCGGTCACCCTTAAGGAAAGTATGGGCAACAGGCCACGGGTTCATCCCACGGATTTGGTTAAAGAGTTGACGATTACTTTTATTCCAGTCCAATTTTTCTTCCTCTGGCTTGATGTTTGGCGAGAAGGTAACTTGGCTTGGTTCCTGCGGTTCAGGTTGAATTTCCCCAGCAATGTAGGCAGGCAAAGTATCCAAAAGCAAATCGCGACCAACTAGCGCCAATTTCTCAAACAAGGTTCCAACATTGTCCTCATCTGTGATAGGAATACTGCGACGAGAAATCATATCCCCTGCATCCATTTCCTTAACCATTTCCATAATGGTCACACCAGCTTCCTCATCCCCTTGAATCAAGGCATAATGGATAGGCGCACCACCACGGTGTTTAGGAAGAAGAGAGGCATGAACGTTGACCGCAAAATCCATGCTATCAAGGAGTTTACTTGGGAGAAACTGGCCAAAAGCAGCAGTCACAATTCCATCTGCTCCTAGCTTCATAATAGCTTCCATCTCTGGACCTCCAGATAGTTTTTCAGGTTGGTAGATAGGAAGGCCTGCTTCCTTGGCAGCTTGTTTAACTGGGGTTTCCTGGATCACTTTTTTACGTCCGACAGCACGGTCTGGCTGGGTCACAACGGCTAGAATTTCGTAACGGTCATCTGTCAAAAGTCCTTTTAAGACTGTTGCTGAAAAGTCGGGCGTCCCCATAAAGATTAATTTTGTCATATCTTCTCCTTCTTATAAAAATTGCTGTGGCTCATGGTCAATGCTGAGACGGAGCTCACTATTTTCCCGTTCTTGAGTCAAGGCCAGAACCTGATTTAGAGTCGGCCCCAGCTCATCTTCTAAACGGTATTTAATTAAAATCTGGTAATGATAGAGGTTGTGGGTACGGGCAATCGGTTTTGGCGTTGGCCCAAGGATGTGACTGGTCTCTGATAAACCTGACCTCAAAATGTTCATGACTTCATAGGCACGTTTGACAACCTCTTCTTCCTTCTTGTGAGAAAGGGTAATGCCAATGGTGAAATAGTAAGGCGGATAACCTAGTTGTCGTCTAATACCCATTTCATAGGCATAAAATCCTTCGTAGTCCTGATCCTTAGCAAATCGAATAGCGTAGTGCTGAGGATTGTAAGACTGGATCAAGACCTGTCCAGCTTTTTCCGCACGTCCTGCCCGACCTGCCACCTGAGTCAAGAGCTGGAAGGTTCTCTCAGAAGAACGGAAATCAGGCAGATTCAAGGCCGTATCCGCATTTACAACTCCGACTAGAGTTACATTGGGAAAATCCAAGCCCTTGGCAATCATCTGAGTTCCCAACAAGATATCTGCTTCCCCTCGGCCAAACTGGTCAAGAAGAGCTTGGTGACTACCTTTCTTACGCGTCGTATCCACATCCATGCGTAAAATACGGGCCTGGGGAAAGAGTTCTGCTAGCTCGTCATAAGCCTTCTGGGTTCCTGTCCCGTAGTAACGAATACTGCGGCTCTTACAGTTAGGACAGACCTGAGGAATGTCCTTCGAAAAACCACAATAATGGCAGTTCATGGTCTTAGTATCCATGTGCAGGGTGAGAGAAATGTCACAGTTAGGACAAGTATCCACCGTCCCACACTCCCGACACATGACAAAGCTAGAATAGCCACGGCGATTGAGCATAAGAACTACCTGCTCTTTTTTAGCCAGACGGTCCTGAATAGCTTCTAGCAAGGGAGTCGTAAAGTTTGACGTCTCGTTTTGTCCGATATAGTCCCGAAAATCAATCACTTGAACCTCAGGGATCCTAGCTAAAGGATTGGCGCGTTTGGTTAGACGCAAGTGTTGATAGACGCCTTTGCCAGCACGCGCCCGGCTTTCCAGACTAGGAGTTGCAGACCCAAGCACCAGAGCTGCTTGATTAAACTGGGCCCGTAAAATAGCCACCTCTCTAGCATGGTAACGGGGATTGCTGTCCTGCTTATAAGTCGCTTCGTGCTCCTCATCAATAATCATGACTCCTAGATTTTTCAGCGGAGCAAAGATGGCAGATCTAGCACCAACAACAACTTGGGCGTCTCCACGCTCGACCTTGCGCCATTCATCATACTTTTCACCATTGGACAGGCCGGAATGAAGAATGGCCACTTTCTCACCAAATCGAGCGATAAAACGCTCCGTCATTTGCGGAGTCAAGGAAATCTCAGGCACCAGCAAAATAGCTGTCCTGCCCTTATCCAAGGCCCCTTGGATAATCTGTAAGTAAACCTCGGTCTTCCCACTTCCTGTAATCCCTTGAAGGAGGAAGGGAGGCTGGTGACTGCCAATCGCACTCACAACCGCATCACGCGCCTGTCTTTGCTCTGGATTCAACTCCAAAGGCCGACTTGCCTCAATGCCTTCAAAATAAGCAGCCGAGCGTTGAACTTCCTTTTGGACTATAGTAACAGCACCTTGTTCCACAAAGAAGTTGACTTGCTCCCGCGAGTAGGACTCTAACAAACTAGCCAAGGAAGCACTCTCTGGATGAGACAGTAAATAGTCTCTCAATTCCAACTTTTTCTTGGCACGTGCAGAAATCTCTACACTTTCTAATTGAGCAAGGTCTACCTCATACCAAGACTGGGTCTTGACTTTCTTTTGATCGACTGCCTGATATTCCAGACCAAGCAGGCCTTTCCTAGTCAAACGCATCATTTCAGCCTGTTTGGAGATGTCTAGAGAAGAAAAGGCAAGCGAAGCCTCTGAACCAAACAAGCGCTCTCTATCTTCTTGACTCAGACCTGCCAGAGGATAGAGAATCTTGTCATAGCTGGAGTTCAGAAATCCTGGTAACATAGCCTTAAGGATGGAGATTTTGTAGGAGAAGACGGACTTGCGGAGCTCCTCAGCCAGCCAGAGTTGTTCTTGCGTGAGTACAGGAGAAAAATCCAGTACCTCAGCAATATCTTTTAAATCTTGATTTGCCTCTTCTTCATCCGATTGAGTCTCCAAACCAAGAACAATCCCTTGAATCAGGCGATTCCCCTTACCGAAGGGCACATGGACCCGCATCCCAACTTCCAACATTCCCATAAATTCCTCCGGAATCCTGTAACTATAGGGCTGGTCCGTCTGCATCAAAGGCACATCTACAATAATCTTGGCTATAGCCATCTTCTCACCTCCTCCTTGTCAGTACATTCTTGCAATAGAAAAAATAAGATTGAGTCCCCCCAACCTTAAATTTTTTCACCATCTTCTTTTTCTTTAGCGATTTGCTCTTTGATTTTCTTTTCTTCTTCTTCTTTGCGGCGTTTTTCTTCTTCGATACGGCGACGCACTGCTTCACGTTTTCCTTCTGGATCTGGGTGAATTGTAACGTTTCCTGATTCGATTTCTTCTAAGGCGCGAAGAGTTGATTTTTCAGATTTGAAACCTTGAGTTGCTGGCGCACCTGCTTCTAATTCGTGGGCACGTTTTGCTTCCAAGATTACGAGTGAATATTTTGAAGGAACCTTGTCGAGCAAGGTATCAATAGAGGGTTTTAACATCATTTGCTTGTACCTATTTTCTAAATTTTATCGGCTAGTTGGAGACTTTGGTAACATCTCCTGATAATGACCAATGACACGGTCCACACGGAAGTGCTCTGCTTCGATAACACGTTTGACACGCTCAGCGGCTAGGGGCACCTGATCGTTGACAATCGCGTAATCATACTCACGCATGAGGGCAATTTCTTCCTTGGCTTTTTCGATTCGTTGGGCAATCACTTCTGCACTGTCTGTTCCACGTCCTACCAAACGATCTTGCAATTCATCCAAATCTGGTGGTGTCAGGAAGATAAAAACAGCATCTGGAACCTTTTTCTTGACCTGAAGAGCTCCTTGAACTTCAATTTCAAGGAAGACATCGATTCCCTTGTCCAAGGTTTCATTTACGTAGGTCAGAGGAGTTCCATAGTAGTTGCCGACATATTCTGCATATTCCAACATCTGTCCTTGACGAATCAGCTCCTCAAACTCTTCGCGAGTACGGAAGAAATAATCAACACCGTCCACTTCTCCAGGACGTTGTGCGCGTGTCGTCATTGATACAGAGTATTGAAATTGGTTTTCAGAACTCTCAAAAATCTCTCTTCTAACCGTTCCTTTTCCAACCCCTGAAGGACCAGAAAATACGATTAGTAAGCCTCGGTCTGCCATTGTGTCTCCTTTTAGTCAGTCTGTGAAATAACATTTCTCTAGAATAACGGCAAAAAGCCAGATTATCCTTTACAGTCTTTCTATCTAGTGTAACAAAAAAGCAGTAATTTTTCAACTGCTCTTTCTTATTTATTTAGCATAATCTACTGCACGAAGCTCGCGAATCACGGTTACCTTGATATTTCCTGGGTAATCGAGATTGTTTTCAATTTTCTCACGAACTTTGTGAGCCAAGATTGTGACTTTGTCGTCCTTGATTTGTCCTGGATTGACCATGATACGGATTTCACGTCCTGCTTGAAGGGCAAAGCTAGTTTGTACTCCTTCAAAGCCGTTAGCAATTTCTTCCAAATCGTGGAGACGCTTGATGTAGCTTTCAAGAGACTCACTACGAGCACCTGGACGAGCCGCACTCAAGGCATCTGCTGCAGCAACGATCACTGCAATCACACTTTCTGCTTCGACATCACCGTGGTGACTAGCAATCGTATTAACAACAACTGGGTGTTCCTTGTACTTACGAGCCAATTCCATACCGATTTCAACGTGGCTACCTTCAACCTCACGGTCAATGGCTTTCCCGATATCGTGAAGGAACCCAGCACGGCGGGCAAGAGCCGCATTTTCACCAAGCTCGCTAGCCATAATACCAGCCAACTTAGCAACCTCAATCGAATGACGCAAGACATTTTGTCCATAAGAGGTACGGAACTGCAAACGTCCCATAATCTTCATCAAGTCTGGATGGAGGTTCGGCGCACCGATCTCATAGGCAGCGGCCTCACCGTATTCACGGATCTTATTGTCAATCTCTTGACGGTTTTTCTCAACTAACTCTTCGATACGAGCTGGGTGGATACGACCATCCTTGAGCAACATTTCCATAGTCATACGAGCAATCTCACGACGAATCGGGTCAAAACCTGACAAGGTCACCACTTCTGGCGTATCGTCGATAATCACATCAACCCCTGTCAAACTTTCGAAAGTACGAATGTTACGACCTTCACGACCAATAATGCGTCCCTTCATAGTATCATCTGGCAGATGAACTGTTGAGTTTGTTGACTCCGCTACATATTCACCAGCAATACGTTGCATAGCTTGAACCAGGATGTCCTTGGCCATTTTATCAGAACGTTCCTTGACCTCTTGCTCAGCCTCACGAATACGACTAGCAATCTCCTTGGTCAAGTTTTCCTCTGTCTGTGCCAAGATAATATCTCGTGCTTCTGCCTGAGACAGGGCACCAATACGTTCTAGTTCTGCTTCTTTTTGTCTTTCGACTTCCTCTAATTGCTCTTCACGCGCATCAAGGTTTTTCGCTCTATCAGAAATACTTTGTTCTTTTTGTTCAAGTGTTTGTTCTTTACTCGTCAAATTGTCGTCCTTACGATCAAGGCTAGCAGCTCTCTCTGTCAAACGACTTTCGATTTGTTTGAGTTCTTGACGTTCTGATTTAAATTCAGCGTCCACTTCTTCACGGTATTTTCTGGCTTCTTCTTTGGCCTCCAATAGTGCTTCTTTTTTAAGAGACTTACTTTCACGTTTAGCTTCATTAACAAGTAAATCCGCTTCACGCTCAGCTTGTCCACGTAAATTAGTTGCTTCTTGTTCAGCATTTAAAAGCATCAACTCTGCAGCTTCCTGAGATGATTTCATCTTAGCTGAGATGCTGACATATCCAATGACTAAACCAATGATGACGGCAAAAACAGCAATCGCAAGTGACATGATTTCCATGTTTTTACCTCATTTTATTGTTATTCCGAATGACATACATTCTTTTACATTCTACCATAAAAAAGTGATTTTCACAAACCTAAAATAGAATATGTTTTGAGGAATTTGGTGTTTATTTCACAAAAATACATCAGTATAATCCTTATTACTTAAAAACAGTTGTTTAGTATAGATTTGAGAAAAATCCTACCTTTCAGTAGACTTAGTAATGATCTTTGAAAGACAAGAAAGCCACGCTATCTCCATCCATCATATAAATCAAGCGATTTTCTGCATCAATACGACGTGACCAAGCTCCTTGATAGTCATACTTGAGTGGTTCTGGTTTACCAATTCCTGTAAAGGGATCACGTTGAATATCCTTGATTAGGTTATTGATTCTTTTTAACGTTTTCTTGTCCTGAGTTTGCCAGTAGCAATAATCTGCCCAGGCATCTTCTGTAAACTTGAGCAGCATTCCTCACTCCTCAATAACATGGACCTGAGTGCTTCCAGCACGAACTTGAGCCATTCCTCGCAAGACCTTGTCAGATAGTTCCTTATTTTGAGCGATTCTCAGAGTTTCTTGAATACTATCCCACTCGCTCTTTGAAAGAACTACAATGTCCTCATCTGGATTTTTATTAACCACCGTCAAAGGCTCAAATTCATCGTTTACCTTCTTCATGTAGTCTTTTAAATGATTTCGGAACGTTGAGTAAAGAACTGCTTCCATAACCATACCTCGTTTTACCTCTTTTCCACTATTATACACAAAAAGAAAGAAATTGTCAGGAACTTGTACAAGATTTTCTTTTTCTATCTATTTATTCGTAAAAAATTCAAAAAGTCCACCTCTCGGTAGACTTAATTTGTTTTTATTCTAATCGGCACTCTTCCAAAATTCTGTTCTGCTATACTTGGATTTCCTAGTTGGTAAATCTGGTCTGCCTTTTGGGTCATAGCATCCCAAGGTTCTTTGCCAATTCGGCTGACTAGATTGACCTGTCCTTTCAGAGACTTAAGGTGTTGTCTTCCTTTTTCAGTAAATCCAAGGATATGAATGGCTTCTGGCAAGTCACCTTCTCTAGCCTGCACCAAGATATAGGTCAATAGGCGTCTGACACGCGCCTTGGTGTATCGCTTGGTCGCAACCGCTTCAACCAATTCGTCAACAGACTGGGCTGTTTTGATAGCTTCATTAATGCGCACAGCCATTTCTTGATTGACCTGATAGATGCTGGTTAGGTCGGGATTTGACAATATTTGATAGCGTAGCAAGGGAAAATAGTCATCCCAGCTCACCTTACTGGTCTGCTCAAAGAGGGAAACAGAAGGCATAAAGCGTTCTAAGAAATCTTGATCCTTCTGGTGCTGACGAAGAGCTGTCGCCGAAGCAAAGTCCACATCCTTATCCACAGAATGGTAACCAGCCCCCTGACGCTGAATCGGATGGAGTTTGATGTTGCGTCCCACAACTGCCTTAACATAGGCAAGAGCAAGAACATGATTGGGCGTATTGCCTGAAAAATCAAGACCTGCAAATTCCTGCCACATGGCTTGGGTTTTCTGGGGATAGGAGAGAGAGTCAGGCAGATTTTCCACAAATTTCTCCATCTCAGTGGCCTGCTCTGTGTATAAGTCAGCGATTTTCTGGTAATCTAGAACTTCCTCCGTCCCAAAAGATAGAGTATCAATCCCCAAACGAGCCAAGATATCCACAGCTCCTTTGCCAAAGAAATCCGCCGCCTGGACACTGACTAAAAATGGCAATTCCACTACCAAGTCTGCGCCATTTTCCAGTGCCATCTGGGCTCGTGTCCACTTATCCACGATAGCAGGTTCTCCACGCTGCATGAAATTCCCTGACATAGCCACGATTTTCAGCCCCTCTGCCTGATTTAGCAGGTATTTATGCCCATTATGAAAGGGATTAAACTCCGCGATAATACCTGTGATGGTCATCTGTATTACCTCCGTTAATAATAGCTAATAATTTCTTCCACTATACGGATAACGTTTAGGTTTTCTACTTGCAACACCTTTATTTATAGTGGTTAGAAATTTTATAATAATTTTTGAACAAGTCATACATCCTGCAATAAATATAGGGATTATTGTATACGAATCAATCTGACTATTGTTTAAATCTTCCAATAAAAGAAAATAAGTTCCAACTATTAAAATAAACAAAAGCATAATTGTAATAAATTGAAGCCATTTAGAAAAATAATTGAAAACATCTTTTGTTATCTTAGGTTCTCTCTTTGTAATAAATTTCAACAGATAGGGTGAAACAAATAAAAATAAGATCATAATTAATATTATTAATTGATAATCCGATATTGTTTTTGAAATTCCACAATAAAATTTTATAATTAATTCCAACACATTACTATGAGTTTTTACTGATTCCGAGTATTTTACAAAAGAAAAACCTGAAATACTTGGAAATATAACGTATTTTAAAAACTCAAAACCATTTTCTTTCTCTGTATCTAATATCTTATTAAGAAATGAAATTGGATATTTCAATAGCAATCTGATTAGGTATAAACAACATAAGATGAATACAATTATCACTCCTAGCACAAGCAATAAAATTTTGATTATTTTTACTGACAATGACTGATTACTAAAAAATTCCCAGTCACTTGAATATAGTTCCTTTAAATTTTTCTTTATTGAATTTAAAAAAAACACTAATTTGTTTCATATTCCATGTTTTATAATAAAATTTCACTAAATAAAATAAAAAATATCCCGAAAACATCCAAACCATTATAAACTACATCTCCTACTTCTGCGCTACAAAAAACCAACGGGTGCTAGTTTCTGTCGGCTCCTTGTCCTCAAAGTCCGCATAAAGTTTGAAGGATTTGAAACCAGCCTGTTCCAGCAAAATATCATAGGTCAAGACTTCATAGGTCCGCTCCTCATGCACCTCATCGTGGCGACTAAAGGAACCGTCAGCCTCCTTGATAAAGAAGGTTAGTTCATGAACGATAGAGTGAGGCGCTACATCCTCGTAGGTATCCCAGAGCATGGCAAAATCTTCCGCATTTTCATGGTAGGAATAGCCTGGAAAAAGCTCATCCGTCTGGTAAGTCGAATGCACATCAAAGATGAAAACTCCATCTTCGTTAAGGGCATTATAGACTTCCTTAAAGACGTCCCCTACTTCCACCTCATCCTGCATGTAGCAGATTGAGTCCGAGTAACACGTGACAAAGTCGTATTGACCTGCCTTAGACAAATCCAGCATATTGCCTTCCATAAAATCAATCTTTTGTTTGGCTGAAGCAGCTCTTTTCTCAGCAATCTTCAACATATCTGCGCTCAAGTCCAGTCCAGTCACATCAAAACCAGCCTGAGAAAAGCGTACAGACTGGATGCCTGTCCCACAAGCCAATTCCAAGAGTTTCTTTCTCTCCTTGGTCTTAGACAAATGACGCAGAGAAAAATCCGTCCATTTGTCGTATAAACTATCGTCCATTACCGCATCATAGACCGCCGCAAAGGTTTCATAAGTTGCCATAATCATGATACCAAGAGCCTCCATGGCAAACACCACTCGCCCTATACCTTTCTATCCATTTTTTTCTAAAATAAGCAAAGAAACCCAGTTGACTGCAACTGAGTTCGTCTTCTAAGCAAGAGTTTCAGATAAATCTACAGAATCCGCCTCATGCCATAGTTTTTCTAGGTTATAGTGGGCACGCATTTCTTCTGAAAAGACATGCACGACAACAGCACCGAGGTCTAGCAAGACCCAGCCTCCAGCCGCATCACCTTCGACATGGCTGCCTTTAAAACCTGCTTCCGTTACTTTTTCACGAATATTATCAGCGATAGCGTCCAACTGACGGCTATTCATTGAGCTAGTGATGACAAAGTAGTCCGTCACACTAGTCAAATCTTGTACATCAAGTGCGAGGATATCCTCTGCACGTTTCTCATCAGCCGCTTTCACGACTAGTTCTAGTAATTCTTTTTCGTTCATTTAGTCCTCTTTCAAATAGTGCACAAAGGCGTTATAGGTTTCAAGGGTTTGGGGATAGATAGGGAATCCCTGATGAGCTAGATGCTCCACGGTACGAGCTGTTTCGTAGGCCACCGCCTTATTGAGTGATAGACCTGCAATCTCACGTGCCACATCCACTCCTGGAAAGGCGCGATTATGCTCGATATAGTCTGCGACGTAGATGACTTTATCTAGGTCTGTCATCTGGTCAGCACCGACTGTATGGATTTCAATAGCTCGCAGGATTTCTGAATCATGCAAATCCAAATCTTCCTGAATCTTGTAAATTCCGACCATACCATGCCAGACATTATTGCCCCAGTTTTTGAGGTCAGGGTCTAGCTGATAACGGTCAACCAAATCCAGAAATTCCTGATCTGACAACTTCTTAGCATAGTCATGAAGAAGGCCTGCTAGACCTGCTTTCTCGGTATCGACTCCAAATCGCTGAGCCAGTTCTATGGCTGCACGCTCCACACCCAAGCAATGGGTTAACCGTTTCTCGGGTAGAAGCTCTGCCATTTTTTCCAACAAAGCCTCACGGGAACAGTTAATATAGTCTTGATAGGCCATCAGTAAAGCCCCTCTTTCTCGATGTAGTCTAGCACAGGCTGAGGCAGGAGAAAGTTAGGTTTCCGACCTTGGGCAAGGAAGTCACGCACCATGCTAGACGAGATATCCATGAGAGGCACATCCACCCAGATAACTGGGTAAGAAGTCCCTGCCTTGTAGCGTGGGCGCTGAACCCCTACAAACTGAACCATGTCTACCAGCTCATCAATTCGGTACCATTTAGGCAGATAGTCCACCATGTCGGCACCGATGATAAAGTAATAATCCGTATCTGGATGTTGCTCTGTCAAAATCTTCATGGTGTCATAGGTGTAAGAAATACCCTTGCGCTCCAACTCAATGGTTTCAATGGCTAGTCCTTCAATCCCCTCAATCGCCAACTCAAGCATCTTGAGACGATGGTATTCAGGGATTGTTTCCTTTTTATCTACATGAGGAGGTTGGTATTCAGGCATGAGCAGAACCTGATCTAGTCCCAACTGTTGCCGTACTTGGTCCGCAACGATCAGATGGGCATTGTGAACAGGGTTAAAATTTCCCCCTAAAATCCCAACTTGTTTGCGTTTTTTCTCCTTGATTTCTGGCTCCAACTCTACCTTAGTAAAGGGGGTCAATAATTCGATTGCCATAGGCTAGTCTCCTTTATTTCTCTGTAAAAACAGTTATTTGGAGTATAGTTTTTAGATTTCTTTGACTTTCTTAGAAATCTTGCGATTTTCTTTCTTGCTAGATTGTTTAAACAAAATCAAGATGCGTCCGATTTTTTGGACTGTATCCACACCGATTTCTTCTTCCAAGATTTCAGCTACTTCGTGGATGTTTTCATCTGTGTTTTGCAAGAGAGTAACTTTAATCAATTCGCGGGCGTCAAGGGCTTGACGGACGCTGGTTTTGATTTGGTCGTTGAGTCCATTTTTCCCGATTTGGATGATGGGTTTGAGGGTGTGTGCCTGGCTGTTGAGGAAGGCACGTTGTTTTGATGTTAATGACATAATTTCTTTAAAAGAGTTTCTTTTTATACTTTTCTGAAGTGGTGACGGACGTCAGCAAAGTCCTTCGGACTTTCATGACTAAAATTTGAGCCTAAGGTCTCAAATTTTCCGCAGTTGGTACAAGCACTTGTACCAACTGACACCACAGCGAAAAGTATTCTCTATGGGGCTCGCCCTGCTCGCCCGAATTCAGACAACCCTTTCCTTTCTGTGTTTAAATAATTGCTTTTCGTGTGACTACTGCGACGCCTTCGGGTGCCCAGACGGCGACTTTGGCGGTACCTGTTACACGGATCCAGCCTAGGCCTGAGATGACTAGGTCCGTCTTGTCCTTAATGTTAAAGATATGTTGGACTAGTTTTGGAAAATCTTCTTTTTCCTTGCTATTTGGTGGTGTCAGAAGGGTTCCGATGTGCTTGTCGTAAAAGGCACTAGCGCCTTCAAGCTTGGTACGATGCAATTTAAGTTCATTGTCAAAGAAAGCAGTAAATCCTTGCTTTTCTCCTGATATGAAGTCAAATCGTCCGAGACCACCTAGAAACAGAGTTTGTTCAGGATTGAGCTGATAGGTTTTAGGCTTGATTTCCTTTTTAGGACTGACATACTTGAGATTTTTAGCCGTCAAGTAGTGAGCCATCTGATGACGGTGGATAATCCCCGGCGTATCGTAAATATATGACCCATCATCAAGTGGAATCTCAATCTTGTCCAAGGTTGTCCCTGGAAAGCGTGAAGTCGTAATGACATTCTGGTCACCCGTAATTTCTTGGATAATAGCATTGATAAGAGTTGACTTTCCAACGTTGGTTACCCCAACCACATAGACATCACGGCCCTTACGGTAGTGTTCAATCTTGTCAATGACTTCCCTAATGGCATGCTTATTTTGTGCTGAAGTTAGGACAACATCGACTGGACGAAGCCCTTCTTCGTGGGCACGCTCCATGAGCCACTGGCTAATCTTGCCCGGTTTTACTGACTTGGGCAAGATATCTTTTTTATTTCCAACCAAGAGGACATCATTGCCCGATACAAAACGTGGCAAACCTGGGATAACAGAGCCATTAAAGTCAAAGATATCAACGACATTGACCACCAAGGCATCACTGTCTCCCACCTCGTGCAAGAGCTTGAGGAAATCATCGTCCGTCAACTGGACATCTGTGATTTCATTATAGTGGCGGAGACGGAAACAGCGTTGGCAATAGACTTCGCCAGTCTCCAAACCTTTTTCAAGTGCCGACTGGGGGGTAAATCCAAGACCAGCCTTGTCTGTCGTCTGAATGGTTGCTCCACAACCAATACAGAGAATTTCTTCCATAGTTAAATTCCTTTTTTATATGTAATCGGTCCGTACTGTTCAGTGATTTTTCGCATGACACGGCGCTCACGAGCTCGGTTGATCTGCGTCTTGATCGAGTCGTGCTGTACCAAGGGCTTAACCAATATTGAGCGAATGCCTGCACGGTGGGCTGCTCGTATATCTGTCATAAGCTGGTCACCGACCATGACCACTTCACTTTTCTCATAGTGAAATTCCTTCATAGCACGGTCTATTCCAAATGTGAAGGGCTTCAAGGCCCAATAAACGTAATCAATCCCAAATTTCTCAACTGCACGTTGAACTCGTTTTTTGGTGTTATTTGAGACCACGATGATGCGAATCCCCGCATCACGGAGATCATGTAGCCATTGCTTCATCTCTGGTGTCCCATCAGGGTTGTTCCAAGCAATGAGAGTATTGTCCAAATCGACCAAAACAGCCTTGATTCCCTGCGCCTGCAGGCTTGGGACTGTCAGATCATAGACTGCTTCCACAGCAAAATCTGGCATATAATTTTCAATCGCCATTCTGGCTCCTTTTCTTAACTTTTTTTCGCAATTTTCCTTAGTAATAATGACAGGATAATCCACAAACCTGCACTAGCCAAGCTGATGTAGAGCCAAGCATGGGGCTCATCTGTTAAAGGTAGGGGAACATTCATTCCGAAAAAGCCTGTCACAACTGCTAAAACTGCTAGCAAGACTGAAATGATAGTCAAGGTTGTCAAATTATCATTCAGGTTGTTGTTTAGGATGTTGTTGTAAGATGCTGATAGTTGTTGGAGGACTTGAGAAATCAAGTCTGTCATGGATACCAGCTGATGAGCCTCAATCATGGCGTCATCAAACTGCTCTCTCTCAATCTCGTTAAAACTGCGATAGAGGGCATGCCCTTGGATATGTTCTAGCAACATGCGATTTTGCTTGGCAGCCGCAGTAAGATAAACCATACCAGTCTCCAAGTCGGAAAGGGCAAAGAGGTTTTTCTTAGTCGTTCGCTGGCGTAAGAGGCCATTGACCTCGTCCTTACTCTTGTCCATCTGCTCGATGACAGGGTAGTAGGCATTGCTGATGATTTCCAGACTGGCAAAGAGAAACTTGTAAATCGAAAGCGTGTCATGACTCTCCAGATAACGGGTCATCTGTTCAATGACATAGGCGTTCTTGGTATTACTAATGGTAATCAGGCGACGATGCTCCACAATAAAGGTCATGGGAAAGGCTTCATAGTAGGCCTTATCCTTTTTCAAATTCAAGACATTATAGATAAAGGTAACCGTCCCACTTTCACGGTGGTAGTCCATGTGGGCGCGCTCATTTCTATCCAGTGCGTATTCGATCGTTTCCTTGTCCAAACCGTAGATTTCAGAAAGGTCCTCTAGTTTTTTCAACTTGTCCAAATCTAGGTTAATCCAGGTACAGCCATTGCCCAACTGTTTTTCTAAAAACATCTTTTCTCCTTTACCAAACTCTTTTTATTGTACCATAAATCTACTAAAATTTCAGGCCTGGTCTGTCCGAGAGAAATTGCTGACAACGGTGATATTCCGATTGGGAACGAAGTGCAGAACCTGATCTTCTCCCCTGAGTTGAGTCGTCCGAATGCCGACGCTGACAACCTTGCCCGATACAGTAATAGGGCCATTTGTCAGAACAACCTCATCTCCCACATCCAGTTGACGTTCAAAAAGGATGAAAAAGCCATTGATGACATCAGACAGAAAGCCTTGGGCTCCCATACCAATAGCCACCCCAGCAATTCCAGCACCTGCCAGCAAACTAGAAACTGGCAAACCTAAAATCGACAAGATACAGTAAAGTAAAAAGAAATAAAGGGTATAATTAAACACATTTTCTAGCAAGCGTGAGATGGTTTTCTGACGCCCGACATCATGGTGAGACATTTTTAGAGAAGGTTTAACAATTTTCTGCACCATGGTATGAAGCAGTTTTTTAGCTATATAAAAGATCAAAAATAAGAATAAAAGAGAAAGTAGCTTGGTTAAGATATTCTCGATAATCACTGTAATATCCAGCTTATTGAGATAGGTTTGAATAAATTCTTGCATAGAAAACTCCTTTCATTTATTATACCATACTTTCATAAAGTGTTATTCTCCATAAATATTCAAAAATAATTTCAAAAATAGACAGAAAATTCTTGATTTTACTTAATATTTATACTATAATCATAAACATTACACAACAAAGGAGATTGTTATGAAAAAATTCATTCATACTTGGAACAAGGCTAGTCTGATCAAACGTATTTTGATTGGCATGCTTGTCGGAGGAATCCTTGGACTGACATTTCCTACTGTTTCAGGAATTGGTCTACTCGGAGATCTCTTTGTTGGTGGTCTCAAAGCCATCGCACCTATTCTAGTCTTTGCCCTCGTTGCCAATGCCCTTTCCCAACATCACAAGGGACAAGATAGCAATATGAAAACGGTTATCTTCCTTTATTTAGTGGGAACCTTTGCAGCAGCACTTGTTGCTGTCCTAGCAAGTTTCATTGTCCCTGTTGAGATTACCTTAAATAGTGCCAATACAGAAATTGCACCACCAGATGGGATTGGACAGGTCCTCAGCAACCTCTTGCTCAAACTAGTTGACAATCCTGTCAATGCCCTCGTTACAGCTAACTACATTGGAATCCTGTCTTGGGCAGTGGTTTTCGGGATTGCTATGAGAGAGGCAAGTAAAAACAGTAAAGAATTGCTGAAAACCATGGCTGATGTGACTTCTAAGATTGTCGAATGGATCATCAACCTAGCTCCATTTGGAATCCTCGGCCTTGTCTTTAAAACCATTTCTGATAAGGGAATCGGAAGTCTAGCTAACTATGGAATCTTGCTTGCCCTCTTGGTGACAACCATGTTCTTTGTGGCCCTAGTAGTCAATCCATTGATTGCCTTTCTCTTTATGAAGAGAAATCCTTATCCCCTCGTTTGGAAATGTTTGCGTGTCAGCGGTGTGACAGCCTTCTTTACTCGTAGTTCTGCGGCGAACATCCCTGTAAACATGAAACTCTGCCATGACCTTGGACTCAACCCAGATACCTATTCCGTTTCTATCCCACTTGGTTCTACTATCAACATGGCCGGAGCAGCGATTACTATTAACGTTTTGACCCTTGCTGCCGTTAACACCCTTGGAATCCCTGTTGACTTTGCGACAGCCTTTGTCCTTAGTGTAGTAGCAGCTATCTCAGCCTGTGGAGCTTCTGGTATTGCCGGTGGTTCCCTCCTTCTTATCCCAGTTGCTTGTAGCCTTTTCGGTATTTCTAACGATATTGCCATGCAAGTTGTTGGGGTTGGATTTGTGATTGGTGTCATACAAGACTCATGTGAAACAGCCCTTAACTCTTCTACAGATGTCCTCTTTACCGCCGTTGCAGAATACGCAGCAGCCCGTAAAAAATAAGGCATAAAGACAAGCCTGCTCAGGTCTTGTCTTTTCCACTTTTATGCTAACTTACTAGGAAATCCATATGTCTATTAGCCAACGTACAATCAAGCTCATCTTAGCTACCTGTCTTGCCTGCCTTCTTGCTTATTTTCTCAATCTCTCCTCAGCTGTCTCGGCTGGAATCATCGCCCTCTTGAGCCTATCTGATACTCGTAGAAGTACTTTAAAACTGGCTCGCAATCGACTTTTTTCTATGCTTCTAGCTCTGGCTATTGGTGTTTTGGCTTTTCACTTGAGCGGATTTCATATCTGGAGCCTTGGCCTCTATCTTGCTCTATACGTTCCTCTAGCCTACAAGATGGGCTGGGAAATTGGCATCACACCAAGTAGTGTTTTGGTTAGCCATCTCTTGGTACAAGAGTCAACCTCTCCAGACCTTCTAGTCAATGAATTTCTTCTCTTTGCTATCGGTACAGGATTTGCCCTACTGGTCAATCTCTACATGCCTTCACGAGAAGAGGAAATCCAGTACTACCACACGCTGGTGGAAGAAAAGTTAAAAGATATTCTCCAGCGCTTCAAATATTATTTATCCAGAGGGGACGGACGCAACCGAGCACAGCTGGTGGAAGAATTAGACACTCTTTTGGAAGAAGCCCTCAAACTGGTCTATCTAGATCACTCTGACCACCTCTTTCACCAGACCGACTACCATATCCACTACTTTGAGATGAGACAGCGACAAAGTCGCATCCTGCGAAATATGGCCCAGCAAATCAACACCTGTCACCTAGCTGCCAGTGAAAGTCTGATTTTGGCCCAACTCTTTTCAAAGATTGCAGGTCAACTGAGCCAGACAAATCCTGCTTCTGATTTACTGGATGAAATTGAACGCTATCTGGAAGTCTTCCGGAACCGCAGTCTACCCAAGACAAGAGAAGAATTTGAAACCCGTGCCACACTTCTTCAACTCCTACGTGAATCCAAAACCTTCATCCAAGTAAAAGTTGATTTTTACCAAAAATATGGACAGTAAAAAAGAAAACTTCAGACCAATCACAAAAGGTGAATATCTGAAGTTTTCTTTTATTTGTAAGTTATCACCATAAAGGTTAGTAATAGGACGAATAAGGCCAAACTCACCAATAAAGTAAGCACCTTTACCAAAGTATTGCTCTGCCAGTAACTTGGTTTACCAATATTACTGGTGGCATCCATGGAAAAGAGTTGATTTTGACGTGGTTGTATGGTTACCAGTACAATCAAAGCGAGAGATAGGACAATAGCGAAAACAATCAGTATTTCAATCATGGACCTACCTCAAAATTCCTAGCAAAGTAAAGAGTAAACCAATCAGAATCATTAAACC
>CAUPZW010000002.1:0-105971 GCA_963515655.1 Streptococcus mitis | reverse complement strand
GTAGCGCATGACTGTTAATCATGATGTCGTAGGTTCGAGTCCTACTGGCGGAGTTGTTAAGAAAAGGAGGTATATACTTCCTTTTTATTTTAGCTCTTTATCAACTGTAGTGGGTTGAAGAAAAGCTAAGCTATAGAAAGGACAAATTTCGTCCTTTCTTTTTTAATATTCAGAGCAATAAAAATCCGTTTTTTAAAGTTATCAAAGTTCCGAAAACCAAAGGTATTTCGTTTGATAAGTTTGATGAGATTATTGGTCGCTTCCAATTTGGCGTTAGAATATGGTAACTGAAGGACGTTGACGATTTTGTCTTTTTCCTTGAGAAAAGTTTTAAAGACAGTCTGAAAAATAGGATGAACTTTCTTTAGATTGTCTTCAATGAGTTCGAAAAATTTCTCCGGTTCCTTATTCTGAAAGTGGAAAAGCAAGAGCTGATAGAGATGATAGTGGAGTTTCAAGTCTTCGGAATAGCTCAAAAGCTTGTCTAGGATTTCTTTATTGGTTAAGTGCATACAAAAAGTAGGGCGATAAAATCTCTTATCACTGAGTTTACGACTATCCTGTTGAATGAGTTTCCAGTAGCGCTTGATAGCCTTGTATTCATGGGATTTTCGCTCAAACTGATTCATGATTTGGACACGCACACGACTCATGACACGACTTAGATGTTGAACAATGTGAAAGCGATCAAGTACAATTTTGCACACGGAAAAAGCTGTTTAGCCAAGTCATAGTAGGGACTAAATATATCCATAGTAATGATTTTCACCTGAGAACGAACGGCTCTATCGTAGCGCAGAAAGTGATTCCGGATGATAGCTTGTGTTCTCCCTTCAAGAACAGTAATGATATTGAGCTTTTCAAAATCTTGCGCAATGAAACTAATCTTTCCCTTTGTAAAAGCGTACTCATCCCAGGATATAATTTCAGGAAGACAAGAAAGATCATGCTTAAAACGGAAGTCATTGAGTTTGTGAATAACAGTTGAAGCTGAAATGGCCAGCTGATGAGCAATGTCGGTCATAGAAGTTTTTTCAATCAACTTTTGAGCAATCTTTTGATTGATGATACGAGGGATTTGGTGATTCTTCTTGACGAGAGAAGTCTCAGCTACCATCATTTTAGAGCAATGATAGAGCACTTAAAACGGCGCTTTTTAAGTAGGATTCTAGTAGCCATACCAGTTGTTTCAAGGTAAGGAATCTTAGACGGTTTTTGAAAGTCATACTTCTTCATCAAACTACCACAATCAGGACAAGGTGGAGCCTCATAATTCAGTTTAGCGATGATTTCCTTGTGTGAATCCCTATTAACGATATCCATAATTTGGATATTAGGGTCTTTGATATCGAGTAGTTTTGTGATAAAATATAATTGTTCCATATGATTCTTTCTAGTGAGTTGTTTAGTCGCTTTTCATTATAGATCTTATGGGACTTTTTTCTATAACAAAATAGGCTCCATAATATCTATAGGGGATTTACCCACTACAAATATTATAGAGCCAAAAAATTGAACAACTCCTAAGAGATTCATCGTACGCTAAATATCACAAACGTCTACAGATTATTTATTTTCGCTCAAAGGAAAAGAGTTATAAAGGAAAACATGGATCTGCTAGATTGCAATAAAACAACTGTTCGGAGGAATTTGAAAAAATACAAGGAGTTTGGTTTAGAAGCTCTTCTTCAAGAGACTCGTGGTGGACGTCATCGAGAATACATGACTTACGAAGAAGAACAAGCATTTCTAAAACGTCATATAGAAAGTACACAGGATGGGGAATTTGTAACTGTCAATCAGTTATTCGAAGCCTATCCAAGAGAGATTGGTCGCACTTCCACACGTGATGATTTCTATTATCTCCTGAAACGCCATGGTTGGCGAACAGTCACCCCTCGATCTGAACATCCCAAGAAGGCAGACGTTCAAACAATTGAGACGTCTAAAAATAAAATCTACATTCGAGACCTTAAGTAAGCGTTTTAAAGAGGAGAAATACTATAACAAAGTACGCTTGATGTACCAAGATGAAGCTGGTTTTGGAAGAATCAGTAAGATGAGTTTTTGTTGGGCTCCTCAAGGAATCCGACCTAGCATTCCTAGTCATTATATGCTAGAATATCTCTATTGTTATGGGGCAGTAGATGCTCAGACAGTAGATTCCTTCTTCCTCATTGTTGGAGGATGCAATACTGAGTGGACGAATGAATTTCTACGACAAGTCTCACAAGCTTATCCAGATGACTATATGTTACTTGTAATGGATAATGCTATATGGCATAAATCAAGTATCTTAGAGATTCCAAATAATGTTGAGTTAGCTTTTATTCCACCTTATACACCAGAAATGAACCCTATTGAACAAGTCTGGAAAGGAATTCGAAAACGAGGTTTTAAAAACAAGGCTTTCCAAACATTGGAAGCCGTCATTGATAAGCTTCAAGAAGTTATTCAAGGACTGGAAAAAAGTGTTTTAAAGTCCACTGTCAGCAGACAATGGACAAGGTTGCTTTTTGAAAATATTTGAGTGTAAAGCAGTTAATAAGGTCTTTATAATAGTCTAATTTAGGTAGTAAATTTCTTCCTATTCTGTCAACTTTTTCTATTTTTTATCTTGTTGAGGTTGGTATTTTAACAATTCAGGAATTGATAGTGAATGTGTAAAATTTTTTGTTAGAATAAGTTCATAAAAAAGAAAAGGAGTATATAATTATGTTACAAAAAATTTATGAGCAGATGACGGATTTTTATAGAAATATTGAAGAAGAGTATGGTACTGTATTTGGTGATAATTTTGATTGGGAACATTTCCATTTTAAATTTTTGATTTATTATTTAGTGAGATATGGTATTGGGTGTCGTAGGGATTTTATCGTTTATCATTATCGTGTTGCTTATCGTTTGTATCTTGAAAAGATGATAATGAATCGAGGTTTTATTTCTTGTTGAGGTAATTTTAGTAAATTTCCGAACAAATTTACTTTTTCATGGCAATATAACAATAAATAGCTGGTAATTTTTCTAAATCATTTTTTAATAGTTGGAAATAGCAAATCTTTCTATTGTTTCTTCTTGATAAAAAGGCGATTTTTTCTTATAATAAATTGTAAGATATAATTGCAGGTGAGATTCCTGCCATGTATGTGAGAAAGGAAGAGCCTGAGGGCTCAGACAAGATTATGACTTCAGTTGTTGTTGTAGGTACCCAATGGGGTGATGAAGGTAAAGGGAAGATTACTGACTTCCTTTCAGCGAATGCAGAAGTGATTGCGCGTTACCAAGGTGGTGATAATGCAGGTCACACGATTGTGATTGATGGTAAGAAGTTTAAATTGCACTTGATTCCATCTGGGATTTTCTTCCCTGAAAAAATCTCTGTTATCGGGAATGGTATGGTTGTAAATCCTAAATCTCTTGTAAAAGAGTTGAACTATCTTCATGAGGAAGGTGTAACAACTGATAATTTGCGTATTTCTGATCGTGCGCATGTTATTTTGCCTTATCATATCGAGTTAGACCGTTTGCAAGAAGAAGATAAGGGCGACAATAAGATTGGTACTACAATCAAGGGAATTGGTCCAGCTTATATGGACAAGGCTGCTCGTGTGGGAATTCGTATCGCAGATCTTTTGGATAAAGACATTTTCCGTGAGCGTTTAGAACGTAACCTTGCTGAAAAGAATCGTCTTTTTGAAAAATTGTATGATAGTAAAGCGATTGCTTTCGATGATATTTTTGAAGAGTATTACGAATATGGTCAACAAATCAAGAAATATGTGACAGATACATCTGTCATCTTGAATGATGCGCTTGATAACGGTAAACGCGTCCTTTTTGAAGGTGCCCAAGGTGTTATGCTAGATATCGACCAAGGTACTTATCCATTTGTTACGTCATCAAACCCTGTGGCTGGTGGTGTGACAATTGGTTCTGGTGTTGGTCCAAGTAAGATTGACAAGGTTGTAGGTGTATGTAAGGCTTATACGAGTCGTGTAGGAGACGGTCCTTTCCCAACTGAGTTGTTTGATGAAGTGGGAGAACGTATCCGTGAAGTAGGTCATGAATATGGTACAACAACTGGTCGTCCACGTCGTGTGGGTTGGTTTGACTCAGTTGTGATGCGTCACAGCCGCCGTGTATCTGGGATTACCAACCTTTCATTGAACTCTATCGATGTTTTGAGTGGTTTGGATACTGTGAAAATCTGTGTGGCCTATGATCTTGATGGTCAACGTATTGACTACTATCCAGCTAGTCTTGAGCAATTGAAACGTTGCAAGCCTATCTATGAAGAGTTGCCAGGTTGGTCAGAAGATATTACTGGAGTTCGTAATTTGGAAGATCTTCCTGAGAATGCGCGTAACTATGTTCGTCGTGTGAGTGAATTGGTTGGCGTTCGTATTTCTACTTTCTCAGTAGGTCCTGGTCGTGAACAAACAAATATTTTAGAAAGTGTTTGGTCGTAAGAGATTTTTAAGATTTGTTTAAGATAGGTCGGGTATACTATAGACAGTTACAAGAAGACCTCCTAACTTGTTGTAACAAATATCCTAAACTTTTCTTTTTCATAATAATCTCCCTATAGAGTCACCGCATTCGGTGGCTTTTTTTGTGTTGGGATTCATGATATAATAATAAAATCGAGAAGTAGAAAAAGGGAAATTGATGAACTATACAGTTGAAGAAAAAGAAGTCTTTATGAGGGAAGCTTTGAGAGAGGCTGAGATTGCTATGGAACACGATGAAATTCCAATTGGTTGTGTGATTGTCAAGGACGGAGAAATCATTGGTCGCGGGCATAATGCGCGTGAGGAGTTGCAACGAGCGGTTATGCATGCGGAGATTATGGCCATAGAGAATGCGAATCGGAATGAGGAGAGTTGGCGCTTGCTAGATTGTACGCTTTTTGTGACCATTGAGCCTTGTGTTATGTGTAGTGGGGCGATTGGGCTTGCCCGTATTCCAAACGTGGTCTATGGGGCTAAAAACCAGAAATTTGGCGCTGCTGGGAGTTTGTACGATATCTTGACAGATGAGCGTCTCAATCATCGTGTGGAGGTTGAAACGGGAATTTTGGAAGATGAATGCGTAGCTATTATGCAGGAATTTTTCAGAAATCGACGGAAAAAATAATTTTGCTTTTAAAATGAATAGGAATGTGATATAATAAATAGTGGAGCAACAGTTCTGCGTGAAGCGGGTCAGGGGAGGAATCCAGCAGCCCTAAGCGAGTGTGAATTGTGTGCTCTTTTTTTCGTGCTTTTTTCGAATAAATAAGATAGAATAATCTAGAATAAATGATAATAGAAAAGAGAAGATGATGAAAATTCGTGGTTTTGAATTGGTTTCTACTTTTACAGATGAAAATTTATTGCCCAAGCGTGAGACAGCGCATGCAGCTGGTTACGACTTAAAGGTTGCTGTGCGCACGGTTATCGCTCCAGGAGAGATTGTTTTGGTTCCGACAGGGGTTAAGGCTTATATGCAACCGACGGAGGTTCTATACCTCTATGATCGTTCATCAAATCCTCGTAAGAAGGGTTTGGTTTTAATTAATTCAGTTGGGGTCATTGATGGGGATTATTATGGAAATCCTGGGAATGAAGGGCATATTTTTGCGCAGATGAAGAATATCACAGACCAAGAAGTGATTCTCGAAGTTGGAGAACGTGTTGTCCAGGCTGTCTTTGCTCCTTTCTTAATTGCAGATGGAGATGCGGCTGATGGCGTTCGAACCGGTGGGTTTGGATCGACTGGCCACTAGGATGAAGATTATCTTTGTACGTCACGGAGAGCCAGATTACCGTGAGTTAGAGGAGCGTTCTTATACGGGATTTGGGATAGATTTGGCGCCCTTGTCTGAGAAGGGACGGCAGCAAGCCCAGGAACTGAGCACCCATCCTTTACTCCCTTCAGCTGAAATAATCGTATCTTCTGCAGTCACAAGAGCTTTAGAAACGGCTTCTTATGTGGCTTGTGTTACTGGATTTCCTTTGAGAGTGGAGCCATTATTGCATGAATGGCAGGTCTATGAAAGTGGCACAGATAATTTTGAAAAAGCTCGTACTATGTTTCTAGAAAATAAGGGGGAGTTACTTTCTAATAATCCTATTCAATATGAGACAGCTATGGAGATGAAGTCTCGGTTTCTAGAATGTATGGCTAAGTATCGAGATTACCAGACTGTGATAGTGGTAACTCACAATATGCTCATGCGCCAGTTTGTGCCAAATGAGAAGATTGATTTTTGCCAAGTGATTGAGTGTGAGTTAGAGATATAGAAAGAGGTTTATCATCGCAAAGAAAAAAGCGACATTTGTATGTCAAAATTGTGGCTATAATTCCCCTAAATATCTGGGACGTTGCCCCAACTGTGGGTCTTGGTCTTCTTTTGTAGAAGAGATTGAGGTTGCCGAGGTCAAGAATGCGCGTGTGTCCTTGACAGGTGAGAAAACCAAGCCCATGAAACTGGCTGAGGTGACTTCAATCAACGTCAATCGAACCAAGACGGAGATGGAGGAATTCAACCGTGTACTTGGAGGCGGAGTGGTACCAGGGAGTATCGTCCTTATCGGTGGGGATCCTGGAATTGGGAAATCAACCCTTCTTCTACAAGTTTCAACCCAGCTGTCTCAAGTGGGAACTGTTCTCTATGTCAGTGGGGAGGAGTCTGCCCAGCAGATTAAGCTACGAGCAGAGCGCTTGGGAGATATTGATAGCGAGTTTTATCTATATGCCGAGACCAATATGCAGAGTGTTCGAGCAGAGGTGGAGCGCATCCAGCCAGACTTCCTCATTATTGACTCTATCCAGACCATTATGTCTCCTGAAATTTCAGGGGTGCAGGGGTCTGTTTCTCAGGTGCGTGAGGTGACTGCTGAGCTTATGCAACTGGCCAAGACCAATAACATTGCCATCTTTATCGTAGGGCATGTGACCAAGGAAGGAACCTTGGCTGGGCCGAGAATGTTGGAGCATATGGTGGATACGGTGCTTTACTTTGAAGGGGAGCGTCACCATACATTCCGTATTTTGAGAGCGGTCAAAAACCGTTTTGGTTCTACCAATGAAATTGGGATTTTTGAGATGCAGTCAGGCGGCTTGGTTGAGGTCCTCAATCCGAGTCAAGTTTTCCTAGAAGAGCGTTTGGATGGAGCAACTGGATCATCAATCGTTGTGACCATGGAAGGGACGCGTCCGATTTTGGCGGAGGTTCAGGCTTTGGTAACACCGACCATGTTTGGAAATGCCAAGCGTACGACGACAGGCCTTGATTTTAATCGAGCCAGCTTGATTATGGCTGTTTTGGAAAAACGGGCAGGTCTTCTCTTGCAAAATCAGGATGCCTATCTCAAATCTGCTGGTGGTGTTAAATTGGATGAACCTGCCATTGACTTGGCCGTTGCTGTTGCCATTGCTTCTAGTTACAAAGATAAGCCAACCAATCCTCAGGAATGTTTTGTAGGAGAACTTGGTTTGACAGGAGAGATTCGGCGTGTGAATCGTATCGAACAGCGTATTAATGAAGCTGCTAAGCTGGGATTTACCAAGATTTATGTACCTAAGAATTCCTTGACAGGAATCACTCCGCCTAAGGAAATTCAGGTCATTGGGGTGACAACGATTCAGGAAGTTTTGAAAAAGGTCTTTGCATAATCCGTGACAAATCCTCTTAAAAATGATAAGATAGGAAGAATATTTGACTATCAAATTTTCGAGGAGGGAATCATGTCGTATTTTGAACAGTTTATGCAAGCCAATCAGGCTTATGTTGCCCTACATGGGCAGTTAAATCTGCCACTTAAACCCAAAACCAGAGTAGCCATTGTGACCTGTATGGACTCTCGTTTGCACGTTGCGCAAGCTCTAGGCTTGGCACTTGGGGATGCTCATATCTTGCGGAATGCAGGTGGTCGAGTGACTGAGGACATGATTCGTTCGCTAGTTATTTCCCAGCAACAGATGGGGACCAGAGAGATCGTGGTGTTGCACCATACAGACTGTGGTGCTCAGACCTTTGAAAATGGACCTTTTCAGGAGTATTTAAAAGAGGAACTAGGTGTCGATGTGTCAGACAAGGACTTTTTGCCTTTCCAAGATATAGAGGAGAGTGTACGTGAGGACATGCAACTCCTTATCGAATCTCCCCTAATACCAGACGATGTCATTATCTCTGGTGCTATTTACGATGTAGATACAGGAAGTATGACAGTGGTAGAATTATAAATACTTCATTTAGAAAGAAAGTGTATGAAGAAAAACAGCATTTTATTTATTTTTATCTTATTGCTATGTATTGGTTTACAATATGAAACCATCTACTATACGGACGGTTCGATGTCAGGTGCGGAATATGGACTAATGGGAGTTTCTATCTTTCTAGCTCTCTTTTACATGATTCCGGCTCTTTATTTCCTTTTCCGTATTGGGAAAAAATGGGAATTGCCAAAGAACGCTTTGATTTTGTCTTTATTGGGTGGGATGTTTCTTACAGGCTGGTTGTCTAGCTTTGCTAATACCTATATCCATGACTTTCTGGGTGTTCTTTTCCCAGATAGTGGATTTTTAAATGCCTTTGAAAGTGCGATTGTGGCTCCTTTGGTAGAAGAGCCGTTGAAATTGTTGCCACTTGTCTTTGTTTTAGCTTTGATTCCTGTGCGAAAATTAAAATCTTTGTTTTTACTAGGGATTGCTTCTGGTTTGGGATTTCAAATGATTGAGGATATTGGCTACATTCGTACGGATTTGCCAGAGGGTTTTGACTTTACTATTTCGAGAATTTTAGAGCGTATCATCTCAGGAATTGCCTCTCACTGGACTTTTTCAGGTTTGGCTGTAGTAGGTGTTTACTTGCTTTACAGAGCCTATAAAGGACAAAAGGTTGGCAAGAAACAGGGGCTTATTTTCCTAGCTTTAGCCTTAGGAACTCACTTCTTGTTTAACTCTCCTTTTGTAGAATTAGAGACAGAGTTGCCTTTAGCAATTCCATTGGTTACGGCTATTGCTCTCTATGGTTTTTATCAGGCTTATCGCTTTGTTGAGAAGAACGATGGGTTGATGAACTAGAATACTTTTCAAAAGAATGATGCAAGGGCACAAATATGCTGCCCTTCTTTTATTTTTGATTGAAAAATAGTGTAAAAAGCGCTACAATGGTAGATGGAAAAATCTTGTGAAAAGCACAAGCGATACATATATACCGGAGGAAATCATGTCTTTTTCTGATTTAAAGCTGTTTGCCCTTTCTTCTAATCAAGAATTGGCAAAACGTGTGGCGCAGGAGATTGGGATAGAGTTGGGGAAATCAAGTGTTCGCCAATTTTCAGATGGAGAGATTCAGGTCAACATCGAAGAATCAATCCGTGGGAAACACGTCTTTATCCTACAATCAACTAGCTCACCTGTAAATGACAATCTGCTTGAAATTTTGATTATGGTAGATGCTTTGAAGCGTGCGAGTGCAGAATCTGTCAATGTTGTCATGCCTTACTATGGGTATGCACGTCAGGATAGAAAGGCGAGAGCGCGTGAGCCAATCACTTCAAAACTTGTCGCAAATATGCTTGAAGTAGCTGGAGTGGATCGTTTATTGACAATCGACTTGCATGCTGCGCAGATTCAAGGATTCTTTGATATTCCTGTGGATCATTTGATGGGAGCTCCTCTGATTGCGGATTATTTTGAGCGTCGTGGCATGGTTGGTTCTGACTATGTGGTTGTCAGTCCAGACCATGGAGGGGTGACTCGTGCCCGTAAGTTGGCAGAATTTTTGAAAACATCTATCGCTATTATCGATAAACGTCGTAGCGTTGATAAGATGAATACCAGTGAAGTCATGAACATCATCGGTAAGGTCGAAGGTAAGACTTGTATCTTGATTGATGATATGATTGATACTGCTGGAACGATTTGTCATGCGGCAGATGCCCTTGCGGAAGCTGGTGCTGTTGAAGTCTATGCAAGCTGTACGCACCCAGTTCTTTCTGGTCCTGCTATGGACAATATCCAAAAATCAGCTATTAAGAAATTGGTTGTTTTGGATACCATCTATCTGCCAGAAGAGCGTTTGATTGATAAGATTGAGCAGATTTCAATCGCTCATCTCTTGGGGGATGCTATCGTACGTATCCATGAAAAACGCCCACTTTCTCCACTTTTTGGTATTGAGAAAAAGATTTAATAATCAAGCCTGAGATAATTCTCAGGTTTTTTTCGTCTCTTTTCCGAATAAATAGATAGGGTCAGTGAATCTAGTGAAACTAGATTTAATACTCTTCGAAAATCAAATTCAAACTACGTCAACGTCGCCTTGCCGTACTCAAGTACAGCCTGCGGCTAGTTTCCTAGTTTGCTCTTTGATTTTCATTGAGTATAAAACTGTGGTATAATAAAAGGAGGAAAAGGATGATTCTAAGACATCCGGGCATCAGCCCAACCAATGATTTGGTTGCTAAGAAAATCTTTAGCAATCCAGAAATCACTTGTCAATTTATTCGCGACATGCTGGACTTACCAGCTAAAAATGTGACCATTTTGGAGGGAAGCAATATTCATGTCTTACCTTCCATGCCTTATTCAGCCCAAGATTTCTATACCAGTATAGATGTTTTAGCGGAGTTGGACAATGGTACTCAGGTAATTATTGAGATTCAGGTTCATCATCAGAATTTTTTCATCAATCGCCTGTGGGCCTACCTGTGCAGTCAGGTCAATCAAAACCTCGAAAAAATTCGCCAGCAAGAAGGCAATACACACCAGAGTTACAAGCATATCGCACCAGTATATGCTATCGCAATTGTGGACAGTAATTACTTCTCAGATGATTTGGCTTTCCACAGCTTTAGTATGCGAGAGGATACGACAGGCGAGGTCTTAACCATTACCAATAACGGTCAAGAAAACCATCTGGTTAAGATGGCATTATTGGAATTAAAAAAATACAGAGAAACCAGCAAAGACGAGGTTCGTAAACCATGGTTGGAGTTTTTCGGTAACAAGCCCTTTACCCAAGAACCAGAGCGAGCCATCAGCCAAGCAGACCAACTGCTGGACTACAAGAGCTGGTCCGAGGAGGATAGGAAGATGTTTAGTGAACAACGCAGGCGTGAGGAACAAGCATTATTGGCTCATGACTATGCCTTGGAACGAGCCGAAGAAAAAGGATTAGAACGTGGTATTGAACAGGGACTAGAACGTGGGAAACTTTTTGCCTTTCTAGATATGGTTCGCCAAGGTCTTTTGACATCTGAGGTTGCCAGCCAGCAGCTGGGTATGACGGTCTCTGAGTTTGAAGCACTCTTGTAAGACCATCACAAACAATGGGCAAGAAAACCATTTTGTTAAGATGGCATTCTTGGAATTAAAAAAATACAGAGAAACCAGCAAAGACGAGGTTCGCAAGCCGTGGTTGGAATTTTTCGGTAACAAGCCCTTTACCCAAGAACCCGAGCGAGCCATCAGCCAGGCAGACCAACTGCTGGACTATAAGAGCTGGTCCGAGGAGGATAGGAAGATGTTTAGTGAACAACGCAGGCGTGAGGAACAAGCATTATTGGCTCATGACTATGCCTTGGAAACAGCTAGGGCGGAAGGTATTGAACAGGGACTGGAGCGTGGACTTGAACGTGGGAAAGTTGAAGGGAGGGAAGAAGGAAAATTCTTTGCCTTCCTGGATATGGTACGCCAAGGCCTTCTGACTTCAGAGGTTGCAAGTCAACAGTTGAGCATGACTGTCGCAGAGTTTGAGGCGCTGTTAGAAAGGCATAAGTAAGAAATCTGTGGACAAACGTTATGTAATATGAAAATAACTAAAAAGGATAGCTAAATTGCTTGATGTAAAAGAGATTGGCTATCTTTTTTGTTAGGAAAATTTGAACTTTCACCTGTCTTTTCCGAATAAATAGATAGTAACAGTGAATCTAGGAAACCTAGATTTAAAACTGTGGTATAATAAAAGGAGGAGAAGGATGATTCTAAGACATCCGGGTATCAGCCCGACCAACGATTTGGTTGCTAAGAAAATTTTCAGCAATCCGGAAATCACTTGTCAATTTATTCGCGATATGCTGGACTTGCCAGCAAAAAATGTGACCATTTTGGAGGGAAGCAATATTCATGTCTTACCTTCCATGCCATACTCGGCGCAGGATTTTTACACTAGTATAGATGTCTTAGCTGAACTAGATAATGGAACCCAAGTAATTATTGAGATTCAGGTTCATCATCAGAATTTTTTCATCAATCGCCTGTGGGCTTATTTGTGCAGTCAGGTCAATCAAAACCTAGAAAAAATTCGTCAGCAAGAAGGAAATACTCATCAGAGTTACAAACACATCGCACCAGTATACGCAATCGCAATTGTCGATAGTAACTACTTCTCAGATGACTTGGCTTTTCATAGCTTTAGCATGCGAGAGGACACGACAGGTGAGGTCTTAACCATCACCAATAACGGTCAAGAAAACCATCTGGTTAAGATGGCATTCTTGGAATTAAAAAAATACAGAGAAACCAGCAAGGATAGCGTTCGCAAGCCATGGTTGGAGTTTTTCGGGAATAAACCCTTTACCCAACAACCCGAGCGAGCCATCAGCCAGGCAGACCAACTGCTAGACTACAAGAGCTGGTCCGAGGAGGACAGGAAGATGTTTAGTCAACTACGTATGCGCGAAGAACAAGCCTTGTTAGCACAGGACTATGCCTTGGAAACAGCTAGGGCCGAAGGTATTGAACAAGGTATTGAAAAAGGATTAGAGCGTGGAAAAGTTGAAGGACAAATCTTTACCTTTCTAGATTTAGTACGCCAACATGTTTTAACTTCCGAATTTGCGAGTGAACAATTGGGCATGACTGTCGCTGAGTTTGAGTCACTATTGAAAGAGCATCACAAATAATAACTAAAAAAATACAGAGAAACCAGCAAAGACGAGGTTCGCAATCCGTGGTTGGAGTTTTTCGGGAATAAACCCTTTACTCAGCAACTCGAGCGAGCCATCAGCTAGGCAGACCAACTGCTGGACTACAAGAGCTGGTCCGAGGAGGATAGGAAGATGTTTAGTGAACAACGCAGGCGTGAGGAACAAGCATTATTGGCTCATGACTATGCCTTGGAAACAGCTAGGGCGGAAGGTATTGAACAGGGACTGGAGCGTGGACTTGAACGTGGGAAAGTTGAAGGAAGAGTTTTTGCTTTTCTAGATATGGTCCGTCAAGATCTTCTGACATCTGAAGTTGCTAGCCAGCAATTGTGGATGACTCTCGCTGAGTTTGAAGCTTTATTATGAGTTCAATCTTTATATAGTAGAAAGTTTATGAAATGGCAAGTTTTAGCTGAATACTTGCCGTTTTTACTTGACTTTTATGAGGGTTTATAAGATAATACCAAGGAAGTGAGTTCTATCCAACTGTCTATGTGGATTAGATATGAATGATTTTACTCAAGGATGATCAGTTTGTGAGATTTTCACTCAAAAATACAGTATTTGACGGGTATTTTTCTCACAAAGATGTTTTTTCACCTTTTTTCTAAAAATAGGTAAAAACTTTAAAAACTAGAAGAAAACCCTTGACAAATCCTGCAAATATTTATATACTGTATGGTAGTAAGATAGTCTTACGAAAAATAATATAATGAAAAACAAAGGAGATAAAACGATGAAAAAAGTTTTATTGACAAGCGCAGTCGCTCTTGCAGCATTTGGTGCTGTACAAGCTGTTTCAGCTGATGATTCATATGCAACTTTAATTAAGGATGCTCTTGGAGTTAAGGTCAGTGAGGAAGTTAAAGTTGATGATGCAGTAGCTAAGGTTAGAGCTCTTCAACCTGTTGTAAATGCATTGCGTGCAGCTAATTCAACTCTACAAGCTTCAACAAAAGCTCAAAAGGCAGCAGAGGAAAAACTTACAGAAGCTCAACAAGCTTATTCTGATGCCGTTAAAGCTCTTCGTGATGCTGAACTAAAAAGAGGTGATGCAGAAGGACAAAAAGCAATTTTTACAGAATTACATGCAAAAGTAGAAGCTAAGAAAGCTAAAGATTCAGCAGAATTGGCAACTAAAAAAGCTCAATTAGGTGAAAAAGAAGGAACACGTTCAGGAGCATATTTAGCATTAGATCATGCTAAGGCAGACTTGGAAAAAGCTCAGAAAGCAGTTAATGAGCAATATGATAAAAAACCACTTGGTGGTGATGTAGAAGCTACAAACAAATACGAAGCTGCCAAATTAAAAGTTGAGTCAGACTTGGCAAAAGCTCAACAAGCTTATTCTGATGCTAATGAAAAAGTTTCTACTTTAGAAAAAGAAGTTAAAGAGCTAGAAGCTACTGTGAAAGCAGAAGAAAAAGACTCTGAAAAACTTACAAAAGCTATTGATGCTTTGAATAAAGCAATTTTGAACGGTACAGGTCTATTGGAAGAAGGTCAAACTTTTGCTAAGCTAGTAGACGTTAAGAATGCTAAATACACAGCAGTTGGAGAAGCTACTACTAAGTTGTTCGATGCAGATACTGCGCTAAGAACTGCGAAAGCTAATTATAAAGAAGCAGAAGAAAAAGCTAAAGCTGAATACAAAAAACAAAATGTAGCATTCGTATTGGAAGATGTTATTAAAGCAGACACACCAACTCCAGCAGCTGTAGTTAAATTCGGTTGGAATAAAGATACTAAAGGTAACTGGACTTATGTAGTAGACTCAAAAGGTACAAAAGCAACAGGTTGGGTTAATGATCAAGGAACTTGGTACTACCTAAATGCTGAAGGTGTTATGCAAACAGGTTGGGCTAAAGTTAATGGAACTTGGTACTACTTGAAATCATCAGGTGCAATGGCAACAGGTTGGGTTAAAGATAACGGTACTTGGTACTACTTGAAATCATCAGGTGCAATGGCAACTGGTTGGTATCAAGTTGGTGGTAACTGGTACTACTCATACGCATCAGGAGCTCTTGCAGTTAACACTACTGTAGGTGGTTACACTGTAAACGGAAACGGTGAATGGGTTAAATAAGTAATTATTTAATATCGCAGGAGATAAATCTCCTGCTTTTTTTTGACTTTAACAAAGGTAGTGTGTTGAGTTTTGTCTATATGACTGGATGGCAAAAAATTGATGGTAAGACTTACTACTTTGAAACTGATGGAATAATGAAAAAAGGGCTACTAACCTTAGAGGATAAACAATACTATCTGAATGAAAAAGATAGTGTTAAAAAGTTAGGTTTTGTAAAAGTTGCTGATAAGGTTTACTATTTTGTTGAAAATGGTGAAAAGAAAACTGGATTTATCAAAATTGATGATAAAACTTACTATCTAAAAGACGGTGTTCTGACACCTAATATTATTGTAATTGATGGTAAAAAATTCTTTATTGATAATGAAGGAAACCGATCAGTTGGATGGAAGAAAATTGATGGTGATTGGTATTATTTCTCTAAAGAAGATGGAATGAAGACAGGTTGGCTGAAAGATGGTTCATGGTATTACTTGGATGAAACTGGTGTGATGAAGACTGGTTGGAAGCAAGTTGATGGTACATGGTATTATCTGAACGGTTCAGGTGCCATGCAGACAGGTTGGCAAAAAGTTGATGGTACATGGTATTATCTTGACGGTTCGGGTGCTATGCAGACAGGCTGGAAATTTGTAGATGGTAAGTGGTATTATCTTAATGATTCAGGTGCTATGCAAACTGGCTGGTTCAAAGTAGATGGTAAGTGGTACTATGCTTATAGCTCAGGTGCCCTTGCTGTCAGCACTACAATCAATGGTTACACAGTAAACGCCAACGGTGAGTGGGTGTAGTGGATATAATAAAAAATAAGAGGAATTTCCTCTTATTTTTTATGGTATGACAGGCATGTATTAGATCTTCTGTAGGCACCATCTATTGGCGAATTTCATAGTGAATCTCAAGCCAGAATATCGCAAAGTAGTGGATTAAAACGATATGGAGAGAAATTGTTTGAGCTCTGTTGATAGAAAAAGAAAACGATAGATTGAACTAATCTTATGTCATTTATATCTATAAAATGAATCGTTTGATAGAATGGTAGCTTGAAAGCGTAAATGATAGAATATAGTAAAGTAAGACTATGATAAGGGAGTTTAGCAACTCACCTTAAAGTAGGTGTTACATACTACAGATACTATGGAGTAACAATATAAGATAAACTGTTTAATATTATTGAGGTAGTTTGCCCTCTATATTTGTGATTAACGATAGCAAATTTTTGACAATTGATAATCGTTTTGCTATATATTCTTTTTCAGAAAATTTTATTGGGAGTGGATTTTCTGAATTCCATTTTTCTTGGAAGAACAAAAATGGATTGTCGAGTTTTATAATATCATTAACAATAGCACCGATGTATTGTTTCTCATATAATGATAACTCTTCTAAACTTAACTGAAAATCTCGAAATTCAATAAAAGCTTTTTTGGCAAAAGAGTTATAAGCTAGACCGTCTGATGTAATAGCTATCAATATGGAGTCTATAAAAGTATGTAAATCTTCATCAGAAATTATTGAAGATCTATTGATTGTGTTTAACATTGGTTGTACATGACTATTTTTTACTGCGTAAGATAAGATATCTTTTCTCTTATTCGATGGAAGTTTATTAAAGCTTATCAGATAAACTTGCATTTCATTATGGTTAAAACTATTATTGCCATTGTAATCATCAAAACTATAATTTGTAAAATCAGAATCTTCATCATCTTTATCGATATATGATGAATAGCCAAATAATTTTTTTTCAAAATCGGGCAAATTGTTTTTTTCTTCAGATTGCCAATCTGTATCTATTCCAAAATCAATTATATTTTCGCGCCATTCTCTCAGTCTATTTTTAAGCATATCTAGAGTATCTACTGCACGATAGATTTTTTTAGAATTAATGTTATATAAATTTAATTTTAAACTAGCTGATTTAATAGCACTGGCTAATGTTTCATTTGCAATTTGTTTTTCACTGTTCTTTTTATTCCTATATGCTGTGAAAAGACCACCGATACCTAAAATTGTTACAATATTAGCAATAAGGCTAACCCAATCTAATAATGATAATTCCATAATAGTACCTCCTATTACTGATTATATCATAAAAAATACTTGCTGTAATTATGTGATGTTAGAAGATTTTTTATGATAATTAAATTAACTTTTCCCTCTCCATCCTTTTATTTGTTCATAAATATCCTTTTTGAATTTACATAATGATTTATTAATAGGAACGTTTTCAGAAGTGAGTACAATATCATCATAAATAAGAGTATCAATTTTTTTATAAATATTTATTTATTCTCCTGAGAACATATTTTTAAAATCTTCTGATATGATTAAAAGAAATCAGAATTATGACTTTTATACAATAATTATTTTACATGTAACTTTCGGGGACGATGTCTTTATTTGAATAAGAGAGGAGGAACGTCAGGATTTATAGACTTTACCAGTTAAACCTAAATATAATATATAAAAATAACATATGAACGAAACGATTAGGAGGCCAAATTAATTTCTAGGAGTATTTTTAGCAATCGTCACGTACTATTATAGCTTTAATCTACTACAAAAGGATAGCTATTTCTTTTTCAAGCAATGTAGCTATCCTTTTTATTTTCATTTCTTTTGTTTATGAAATTTTCACATGGTTCTTCAGATAGGAATCGACCTCCTTACAACAATGACTCAAACTCAGCTACGGTCATACCCAATTGTTGGCTAGCAACCTCAGGTGTCAGAAGACCTTGACGGACCATATCTAAGAAAGCGAAGACTCTTCCTTCAATCTTCCCACGCTCTAAGCCCTGTTCAATACCTTCTGCGCGACCACGTTCTAATCCGTTTTCTTCAGCTTGTTCCAAGGCATAGTCCTGTGCTAACAAGGCCTGTTCTTCTCGCATATGTAGTTGACTAAACATCTTCCTGTCCTCCTCGGACCAGCTCTTGTAGTCTAGCAGTTGATCTGCTTGGCTGATGGCTCGCTCGGGTTGTTGGGTAAAGGGCTTATTCCCAAAAAACTCCAACCATGGCTTGCGAACCTTATTTTTGCTGGTTTCTCTGTATTTTTAGGTCTTATTTATGCTGGTCTTTCAATAGTGACTCAAACTCAGAGACAGTCATGCCTAGCTGCTGACTCGCAACCTCAGATGACAGTAGCTGTTGACGGACTAGATTTACTAAACCTACTTTTAATCCCTCTTCAATCCCCTCGGCTCGACCACGCTCTAAACCTTTCTCTTCAGCCTGTTCCAAGGCATAGTCATGAGCTAACAAAGCTTGTTCTTCGCGCATACGTAGTTGACTAAACATCTTTCTGTCCTCCTCGGACCAGCTCTTGTAGTCTAGCAGTTGGTCTGCTTGGCTGATGGCTCGCTCGGGTTGTTGGGTAAAGGGCTTATTCCCAAAAAACTCCAACCATGGTTTACGAACCTCATCTTTGCTGGTTTCTCTATATTTTTTTAATTCCAAGAACGCCATCTTAACCAAATGGTTTTCTTGCCCATTATTTGTAATGGTTAAAACCTTACCTGTCGTATCCTCTTGCATACTAAAGCTATGAAAAGCCAAATCATCTGAGAAATAATTGCTATCTACGATTGCAATGGCATAAACGGGGGCGATGTGTTTATAACTCTGGTGTGTATCACCTTCTCGTTGGCGAATTTTTTCTAGGTTTTGATTGACCTGACTGCACAGGTAAGCCCATAAACGATTAATGAAAAAATTCTGATGATGCACCTGAATCTCAATAATTACCTGAGTTCCATTGTCCAACTCCGCCAAGACGTCTATACTGGTATAGAAATCCTGCACCGAGTACGGCAGGGAAGGCAAGACGTGAATATTGCTTCCCTCTAAAATCGTCACATTTTTGGCTGGTAAGTCCAGCATATCGCGGATAAATTGACAAGTGATTTCTGGATTGCTAAAAATCTTCTTAGCTACCAAGTCATTGGTTGGGCTAATGCCCGGATGACGTAATGTCATATTCTTTCTCCTTTCATTATAGCACATTTTTAAATCTAGGTTTACTAGATTCTCTGGCTCCATCTATTTATTCGGAAAAAAGATGAAAAATACTCGGTCTGGCTCTTCCCAATGGTATTTTTTGGTGCTTTCCTTTATAATGGGTGTATGGATAAGAAAAAATTATTATTGATTGATGGGTCTTCTGTTGCTTTTCGGGCGTTTTTTGCCCTCTATCAGCAGTTGGACCGTTTTAAGAATGCAGCTGGTTTGCATACCAATGCGATTTATGGTTTTCAGTTGATGTTGAGCCATCTGTTGGAGCGGGTTGAGCCGAGTCATATTTTGGTGGCTTTTGATGCGGGAAAGACGACCTTCCGGACAGAGATGTATGCGGACTATAAGGGTGGCCGGGCTAAGACTCCTGATGAGTTTCGTGAGCAATTTCCTTTCATTCGTGAGTTGCTGGATCATATGGGGATTCGTCACTATGAGTTGGCTCAGTATGAGGCGGATGATATCATTGGGACACTGGATAAGCTAGCTGAGCAAGATGGTTTTGATATTACCATTGTCAGTGGGGACAAGGATTTGATTCAGCTGACGGATGAGCATACGGTGGTTGAGATTTCCAAGAAAGGTGTGGCTGAGTTTGAGGCCTTTACGCCAGAATATCTTATGGAAAAGATGGGCATTACACCGACTCAGTTTATCGATCTCAAGGCGCTCATGGGTGATAAGTCTGATAATATCCCTGGGGTGACCAAAATCGGAGAAAAGACGGGTATCAAGCTCTTGCTGGAGCATGGTTCGCTTGAGGGGATTTATGAAAATATCGATGGGATGAAGGCTTCTAAGATGAAGGAAAATCTCATCAATGATAAGGAACAGGCCTTTTTGTCGAAAACATTGGCGACCATTGATACCAAGGCACCGATTGAGATTGGTTTGGAGGATTTGGTTTATAGTGGTCCAGATGTGGAAAATCTTGGGAAATTCTATGATGAGATGGGCTTCAAACAGCTTAAGCAGGCTTTAAATGCATCGTCAGCTGATGTGGCTGAGAGTTTGAACTTTACTATCGTTGACCAAGTCAGTCAAGACATGCTGAGTGAAGAGTCTATCTTCCATTTTGAGCTTTTTGGTGAGAATTACCATGCAGATGATTTGGTTGGTTTTGCTTGGTCTTGTGGGGATAAGCTCTATGCCACAGACAAGCTTGATCTTTTGCAAGACCCGATTTTTAAGGACTTCTTAGAAAAAACACCTCTGAGAGTGTATGACTTCAAGAAAGCTAAAGTTCTCTTGAATCGTTATGATGTGAATTTGCAGGCGCCTGCTTTTGACAGCCGTTTGGCTAAATACCTCCTTTCAACTGTGGAGGACAATGAAATTGCGACTATTGCTAGTCTTTATGGTCAGACTTATTTGGTTGATGATGAAACTTTCTATGGTAAGGGGGTCAAGAAGGCCATTCCTGAACGCGAGAAATTCTTGGAACACTTGGCTCGTAAGCTTGCCGTTTTGGTCGAAACAGAACCTATTTTACTTGAAAAACTCAGTGAAAATGGTCAATTAGAGCTTCTTTATGATATGGAGCAACCTCTAGCTTTTGTCCTTGCTAAGATGGAAATTGCTGGGATTACGGTCAAGAAAGAGACCTTGCTTGAGATGCAGTCTGAAAATGAGCTTGTCATTGAAAAACTCACTCAAGAGATTTATGAACTGGCTGGTGAGGAGTTTAATATCAACTCGCCTAAGCAGTTGGGCGTACTTCTCTTTGAAAAATTGGGACTTCCTCTAGAATACACTAAGAAAACCAAGACAGGTTATTCGACTGCGGTGGATGTGTTGGAACGTTTGGCTCCTATTGCTCCGATTGTTAAGAAAATCCTAGACTACCGTCAGATTGCTAAGATTCAGTCTACTTATGTGATTGGCTTGCAGGACTGGATTTTAGCTGATGGAAAGATTCATACTCGCTATGTGCAGGATTTGACCCAAACAGGTCGTCTGTCTAGTGTGGATCCAAACTTGCAAAATATTCCTGTGCGATTGGAACAAGGGCGCTTGATTCGGAAGGCTTTTGTGCCAGAGTGGGAGGACAGTGTCCTTCTCAGCTCGGACTATTCACAGATTGAATTGCGTGTTTTGGCACATATCTCTAAAGATGAACACTTGATTAAGGCCTTCCAAGAGGGAGCAGATATCCATACTTCGACAGCCATGCGGGTCTTTGGCATTGAGCGTCCTGAGGATGTGACTGCAAACGACCGTCGCAATGCCAAGGCTGTCAACTTTGGAGTGGTTTACGGAATTTCAGACTTTGGTTTGTCTAATAATTTGGGAATTAGCCGTAAGGAGGCCAAAGCCTATATTGATACCTACTTTGAACGCTTCCCAGGTATTAAAAACTACATGGATGAAGTGGTGCGTGAGGCGCGTGATAAGGGCTATGTAGAGACCCTCTTCAAGCGTCGCCGTGAGTTGCCAGATATCAATTCGCGCAACTTTAATATTCGTGGTTTCGCGGAGCGAACTGCCATCAACTCTCCTATACAGGGTTCGGCGGCAGATATTCTTAAGATTGCTATGATACAGCTGGATAAAGCCTTGGTTGCAGGTGGTTACCAGACTAAGATGCTGTTGCAAGTGCACGATGAAATCGTCCTTGAAGTTCCTAAATCTGAACTGGCAGAGATGAAAAAATTGGTCAAACAAACCATGGAAGAAGCCATTCAACTCAGTGTTCCCCTCATCGCAGATGAGAATGAAGGGGCAACCTGGTACGAGGCTAAATAAAAAGGGGGCTAGTCCTCCTTTTTTGTAGTAGAATTCTGCAAGCCTTTTCAAAATGTGCTATACTGATGAAAAAGGAGGATTTCTATGAGTCAAGAATTTATCAATCCAAGTGATGGCGTAATTCGTCAGTATCTAGCAACGAGTAAAACCCTTGCTGTGGTGGGTTTGTCAGATCGTGAGGAAACAACTAGCAATCGAGTGACCAAGGAGATGCAAGCCCGGGGTTATAAAATCATCCCAGTCAATCCCAAGGCGGCAGGTGGCGAAATCTTGGGTGAAAAGGCTTATGCTAGCCTCGCTGAGATTCCTTTTCCTGTAGACATTGTCAATGTTTACCGTCGCAGTGAGTTTCTGCCAGATGTGGCGCGTGATTTTCTCAAGGCTGATGCTAAAATTTTTTGGGCACAACTAGGACTTGAAAGTCTAGAAGCGGAAGAAATCTTGCGTGCTGGAGGATGCGATGACATCGTGATGAATCGTTGCATCAAGAGAGAACATACTCGCTTGATTGAGGAAGCATAAGAAAAAGGTAGCTGGTGGGCTACCTTTTGTGTTAGAAAATGCCTATAAGGGTCTGCATACCGAGGCTGGTGAGGATGATGGCAATCCAGCAGACGGCTCCGAGAACAATGGATTTTCCACTGGATTTGACCATAGCGACCAGATTTGTTTTGAGACCGATGGCACTCATGGCCATGATAATGAAGAATTTGGAGAGTTGTTTGAGTGGGGTAAAGAAACTACTGGACACACCAAGAGAGGTCAGAAGGGTGGTTAGGAGCGATGCAAGGATGAAGTAAAGGATAAAAAGTGGGAAGACTTTTTTCAGTTGCAATCCTTGCTTATTTTTTTGCTTGCGACTTTGCCAGTAGGAGAGAAAGAGAGTGATGGGGATAATAGCCAGAGTCCGCGTAAGTTTGACAATAGTTGCTGATTCGAGGGTATTGGTCTGGTAGAGGCTGTCCCAGGCGCTGGCTGTAGCTGTTACAGAGGAAGTATCATTGACCGCAGTTCCTGCAAAGAGGGCGAAGCCTTCATTTGATAAGTGAAGCCAGGTGCCTAGAGTTGGAAAGATGAGCGCAGCCAAGACATTGAAGAAAAAGATAACGGAAATGGCTTGGGCTACTTCTTTTTCCTTAGCATGGATAACGGGCGCTGTAGCAGCAATAGCCGAACCACCGCAGATAGAAGAACCCACTCCAATCAAGGTAGCCAGTTTTGTGTCCAGTGCAAAGAAGCGCTGGAAGAGGTAGGCAACAATCAAGGCTATTGAAATGGTGGACAGGATGACAGGGAGAGAAGATTGCCCAACTGCGAAGACTTGCGAGATATTGAGACCAAAACCAAGCAAGATAACGGCATACTGTAGCAATTTTTTAGAACTAAAGGTCAATCCTGCGTCTAGTTGTTTGTATGGTGAGAGCCAGGGGTGGAGGAGCATTCCAGCAAAAATTGCAAAAACAGGTGCACCCACGACGGGGAAAAGTCCTCCTAGAAACCAAGATACGATAGAAATGAGAAGGCAGGCCAAGATCCCTGCTCCATTTTTTGATAGAAATGACATACAAACCTCCAAATAGAATCTGTTACCATTATAGACCTGTAAACAGGAAAAGTAAAATAGAAAGTGGAAAGCCATTCTCTAATGTATTTTTGCGGTCGAGGGGCTTTTGTAGTATAATAGAGATACGTTTTGACAGTAGGAGGTATCTATGGACTTAACTAAACGCTTTAATAAACAGTTAGATAAGATTCAAGTTTCGTTGATTCGTCAGTTTGACCAGGCTATTTCGGAGATTCCTGGGATCTTGCGTTTGACCTTGGGGGAACCTGATTTTACAACGCCAGACCATGTCAAGGAGGCGGCTAAGCGGGCGATTGATCAGAACCAATCCTACTATACAGGGATGAGTGGTCTGCTGACTCTACGTCAGGCGGCCAGTGATTTTGTTAAGGAAAAGTACCAACTGGACTATGCTCCTGAAAATGAAATCTTGGTTACAATTGGGGCGACAGAGGCCTTATCTGCTACTTTGACAGCCATTTTGGAAGAGGGAGACAAGGTACTCTTGCCAGCTCCTGCTTATCCGGGTTATGAACCAATTGTCAATCTAGTTGGGGCAGAGGTTGTCGAAATTGACACAACTGAAAATGGCTTTGTCTTGACTCCTGAGATGTTGGAGAAGGCCATTTTGGAGCAGGGTGACAAGCTCAAGGCGGTTATTCTCAACTATCCAGCAAATCCGACAGGAATTACCTACAGTCGGGAGCAGTTGGAAGCTTTGGCAGCTGTTTTACGCAAGTACGAAATTTTCGTTGTCTGTGATGAGGTTTACTCAGAATTGACCTACACAGGCGAAGCCCATGTGTCTCTGGGAACTATGTTGAGAGATCAGGCTATTATTATCAATGGTCTATCTAAATCGCATGCCATGACAGGTTGGCGTTTGGGTCTGATTTTCGCTCCTGCAGCCTTCACAGCCCAGTTAATCAAGAGTCACCAGTATTTGGTTACTGCCGCAAATACCATGGCGCAACATGCTGCGGTAGAAGCCTTGACGGCTGGTAAAAACGATGCGGAGCCTATGAAGAAGGAATACATCCAGCGTCGGGATTATATTATCGAGAAAATGACTGCTCTTGGTTTTGAGATTATCAAACCAGACGGTGCCTTCTATATCTTTGCTAAGATTCCAGCTGGTTACAATCAAGATTCTTTTGCTTTTCTGAAGGATTTTGCTCAGAAGAAGGCTGTTGCCTTTATCCCGGGTGCAGCTTTTGGGCGTTATGGGGAAGGCTATGTGCGTCTGTCTTATGCAGCGAGCATGGAGACTATCAAAGAAGCCATGAAACGACTTGAGGAGTACATGAGAGAAGCATGATTCAGTCTATCACGAGTCAAGGCTTGGTGCTCTACAATCGCAATTTTCGTGAGGATGACAAGCTAGTCAAGATTTTTACAGAGCAGGCTGGCAAACGCATGTTTTTCGTTAAACATGCTGGCCAGTCCAAACTGGCGTCGGTTATTCAGCCTTTAGTGCTGGCACGATTTCTCTTGCGAATCAATGATGACGGACTCAGTTACATTGAGGACTATCACGAGGTGATGACCTTTCCCAAGATTAATAGCGATCTCTTTGTCATGGCCTATGCGACCTATGTGGCGGCTCTTGCAGATGCTAGTTTGCAGGATAATCAGCAGGATGCTCCCTTGTTTGCTTTTTTGCAAAAGACTTTGGAGTTGATGGAAGCTGGCTTGGATTATCAAGTTTTGACCAATATTTTTGAAATTCAAATCTTGACTCGATTTGGAATCAGCCTCAATTTTAATGAGTGTGTCTTTTGCCATCGGGTCGGTCAGGCTTTTGATTTTTCTTTCAAATATGGAGCCTGCCTCTGTCCAGATCATTATCATGAAGATGAAAGACGTTGCCATCTCAATCCCAATATCCCCTATCTGCTCAATCAGTTTCAAGCCATTGATTTTGAGACCTTGGAGACCATTTCGCTCAAGCCTGAAATTAAGCAAGAACTACGCCAGTTTATGGATCAACTCTACGAAGAGTACGTTGGGATTCACCTAAAATCAAAGAAATTTATTGATTCCCTAGCAGACTGGGGACAATTACTAAAAGAGGAAAAGAAATGAAAAAAATCGCAGTAGATGCTATGGGGGGCGATTACGCACCTCAAGCCATCGTTGAGGGTGTCAATCAAGCCCTAGCTGACTTTTCAGATATTGAGGTTCAACTCTACGGAGATGAAGCTAAAATCAAGCAATATCTGACAGCGACAGAGCGCGTCAGCATTATCCATACGGATGAGAAGATTGATTCAGACGATGAACCTACGAGAGCAATTCGGAAGAAGAAGAATGCCAGTATGGTATTGGCGGCCAAGGCTGTCAAAGAAGGCGAAGCAGATGCTGTTCTTTCGGCTGGGAATACAGGCGCTTTGTTGGCTGCTGGATTCTTCATCGTGGGTCGTATTAAGAATATCGATCGACCTGGACTTATGTCGACTTTGCCGACTGTAGATGGGAAGGGGTTTGACATGCTGGACCTCGGTGCTAATGCAGAAAATACAGCCCAGCACCTCCATCAATATGCGGTTCTAGGTTCCTTCTATGCTAAAAATGTCCGTGGAATTGCGCAACCACGTGTTGGCTTGCTCAACAACGGAACAGAGAGTAGCAAGGGCGACCCGCTTCGTAAGGAAACCTATGAATTACTGGCGGCTGATGAAAGTTTGAACTTTATCGGAAACGTGGAAGCACGTGATTTGATGAATGGCGTTGCGGATGTTGTTGTGGCAGATGGTTTCACGGGAAACGCTGTGCTCAAATCCATTGAAGGGACAGCCATGGGAATCATGGGTTTGCTAAAGACCGCTATTATAGGTGGTGGTCTTCGAGCGAAACTAGGTGCCCTCCTTCTCAAGGACAGCCTCAGAGGTTTGAAAAAACAGCTCAACTATTCAGATGTTGGTGGAGCAGTCTTGTTTGGTGTCAAGGCACCTGTTGTCAAGACTCATGGCTCAAGCGATGCCAAGGCTGTTTATAGTACAATCCGCCAGATTCGTACCATGCTAGAAACAGACGTAGTTGCCCAGACTGCGCGTGAATTTTCAGGAGAATAAAAGAGATGACAGAAAAAGAAATTTTTGACCGTATTGTGACCATTATCCAAGAGCGACAGGGAGAGGACTTTGTCATAACAGAATCCTTGAGTCTGAAAGACGATTTGGATGCGGACTCAGTCGACTTGATGGAGTTTATCTTGACTCTGGAAGATGAATTTAATATCGAAATCAGCGATGAGGAAATTGACCAACTCCAAAGTGTAGGAGATGTGGTTAAGATTATTCAAGCAAAATAAAGATAAGAAGTTCCAAGGCATTTGCTTTGGAATTTTTTCATTTGGCTTAATACTCTTCGAAAATCTCTTCAAACCACGTCAGCTCTATCTGCCACCTCAAAACAGTGTTTTGAGCAACCTGCGGCTAGCTTCCTAGTTTGCTCTTTGATTTTCATTGAGTATAAGTGACCGTTTAGGAACAGATTTAGTCTTTCTAGGAACAGTAGAAATCTGAGGACAAATAAGGGATATAATGAAGTCAGAAAAATCAATCTGCAAAAAGGAGAAAAAAGAAAGGATTTTTATAGAGTTATAGCAATATGGTATAGCTCAAAATACAATTTGTAGGAATCAATAACATTGTCTAATTTTTCACAATATTATTGACTTTGACTGTGAAAAGTATTAGAATATAGCTAAATAAAGAGGGGAAACCCTCCTGTAGCTATTCAATAAAGGAGGAAATGGCTATGAAAAAATCTAAACTACTCACTCTTGGTCTGCTTGTAGGTGCTGGTCTGCTTTTATCTATCAACCAAGCACAGGCTGCAGATACTTGGGTTAAAAATGGTGCTGACTGGAATCTTTCACAAGATGGCAGTCTAGCTAAGGATAAATGGGTACAAAATGCTGGCTCATGGTATCACTTCGACAGCACTGGTAAAATGCAGACAGGCTGGCTCAAAGATGGAAATACATGGTATTCTCTAGCAGATAGTGGTTCTATGCGCACAGGCTGGTACAAGGAAGGCAACACCTGGTACTCACTTGCAAATAGTGGTGCTATGCGTACAGGTTGGTATAAAGAAGGGTCTACATGGTATTACCTCAAAGACAGTGGCGCTATGGCAACAGGATGGGCAGCTGCAAATGGTAAATGGTCTTACTTTGAAAAATCAGGTGCTATGGTCGCAGATAGAGCTGTTCCAGCCAGTGATGGGGAAAGTTATGTCATTGGTAAGGATGGCTATCTAGCAAATAGAAAAGATGCTGGATACAATATTCATGATATTGTCAAACTTGGAGATGGGCAAGAATATTTGCTAAATGCTAAAGGTGACGATGTTATTATTGAAAAAAACACTTGGTATATCAAGCCTGAAATCAAGAAGTTTTCCGACAAATATGGGGATGAGGTTGCAAATACTACCTTAGCTCTAGTAGACAATAAAGATCAAGGACAAGAAATTGATCCTAAGGCAGTTGTACAGAACTTCCAAAACTTACCAAATCGATACTACTTTGATGAAAATGGACATCGTGTGGTTAATATCCCAGCAATGACCACCTATTCAGAGATTAAAAAAGTTGGCAATGATGTCTATTTAGAAAATCCAGGTGCACGACTTCGTCTTGGGGCTACCAGCTTTACAATCAATAACAATAAACTATACTATTTAGAAAATGAGCAAGGTAAGCTCAAAACAGGTTACTTTGTATTAATTGATGATGGAGCAACCACTACTCACCATCACATTCTAGCCTATGCGGATCAATCAAGTGAGATTCTTAAGATGAAACGCTTGCCATCAGGAGTTTCAAATTTCCTTGATAAAGAAATTGATGGTTTATATGGTGAAAAAATTAAAATTGAATCTCCACACTCAAACGAATATTATAAAGTGGTTGTGGTTAAATAAAAATAATATCTTCACAACTAATTGTTAACACTCTAACCAATATACCATTTTCAGGAGGCTTTAGATTTCTTGTATTTTAAAAGGAAACTAAAGCCTTTTGTAGATGGAGCAGGGGATAGAGTTATCTATAAAATAATGAAAAGGAGTCTGTCATGGAAATGAAAAATACATTTGTAGAATTGGAACAATTTGAAGAGTTAACCCCAGAGGTATTGAAGGAAGTGAATGGTGGAGGGATTTTTGAAGATGCCGTAAAATGGTGCGATAAGTTATTTAGTACGGGTAGACACTTTGCTTAAATTCACAGTATTCGTTAGAGATTAGATTTATTTATGATTATTTTAGAATTCTTAGTTTCTGTGCTATATATACTGTTGGTAGTCGTTTCAACCATGGTACCTACTATTTATTTGGGTGCTCAAATTTCCCCAGAATTTTATAAAAAACGTTATTGGATTCTTGTATTTTTAATTAGTTTATCTGCTCGTCAAACATTTGGAGAATTATTTCATATAGGAATCATTCTCTTCTTTTACTGTGTTTTTTTATTAGTATTGCACAAGAGAAAAGGGGAAGCTTTTTTTCTTTCTCTGTATCTTTTTCTCTTCTTTCAAAGTATTCGTTACTTATTTTTGACAATTTGGATTCGTGTATTATCTGGTGAACCTTGTTGTTTTGTAGATTCGTTTTCCACGTTATATAGATCTGTATTTGATTTATTATCAATATTTCTATGTTGTAAAATAATGAAGCGTTGGTCTTTGAATTTGGATTTATTCTTTTCAGATGCTTTCAAAACCCACTATCGTAAGAGTTTTTTCATTATTCTACCTCTGACTGTATTTAGGATATTCTCTTCGTTTATGACCAATATAAATTGTTCTTTCTACGTTCGTTTTGACACGACCATTTCTCTCTTGATTTTCATTCTCTTTTTCTCTTGGCTCTTTTACATCAAGCATTTGGAGCAGGTTTATCGTGATGAGCAGACCATTCAGAGACAGGAAGATGAAAATCGTTCCTTGCAAGGGATGGTGGACAAGCTAGGTCATCTCTATGATGAAGTGCGAGGTTTCCGTCATGATTTTGCGGGAATTGTCGCCAGCATGGAGCCTGCTATAGCGAATCAAGATATGGCTGAGGTGTCTACCATTTATCAAGATGTCTTTCTAAAGACTAATGAAAAGCTGAGAAAGGCAGATTACACAGCCTTTAATCTTCACAATATCCATGACATAGCCATTCGCAATACCTTGGCAAAAGCCATGATTGTGGCAGATAAGCAGGGAATTCATTTTAGTTTGGAGACGGTGGGGGTTGTCGAAGAGCTGGCATTGCCGATGTTGGAGGCTATCCGTATCCTCTCTATCCTCACGACAAATGGCTTGGAGGCAGCCAGTGAGGCGGAAAATCCGCAGATTCGGGTTGCTTTATTGGCAGGTGATAGGAGTGTCCGTTTTATTATTGAAAACACCCGTAAGAAAGAAGAACTGAATCCCAGTATTCTCAGTCAAAAGGGGTACTCTACCAAGGGCAACCACAGTGGACTGGGCTTAGCGACCTTGGAGGATATGGTTTTTCACTATGATTTAAACCTAGATACCCAGCTGGGAGAGACGACTTTTAGACAAGATTTAGAATTGCCATTTAAGGATGAGAAACGAGGGGGAGAGGAATGAGAATTTTAGTTTTGGAAGACGATAGAGTCCAGCAAGGACGGATAGAGCAGACCTTACTAGACATCGGTCGCTCTCGTAATTTAAGATTGGAAATTGATATTGCCAAAAACTATGGAGATGTTGAAAAGTATTCTCAGTATTTTGACAATTACCAGCTCTATTTATTGGATTTAGAGATTGATGGAGAGCGTGAACGGGGCTTTCAAGTTGCTCAACAGGTTCGGGAGCGGGATCCCTTTACGAGCATTGTCTTTGTGTCCACACACTCGGAGGCCTTGCCTCTAGCCTTTCGCTACCACTTGTCTGCCTTGGATTTTATTTCCAAGGATCAGCCAGAGGCGGACTACCGTCATCAGCTGGAGCGCTGTCTGGACTATGTACTGGCCGTGGATAAGAGGGAGAATATGCGTCTCTTTACTTATAGTTTTGAAGGAAGACGGGGCTTTACTCTGCCCTACCATGAAATTTTAGCCTTTGAAACCTCAGTGGAATCCCACCGTATCAAGGTTTATTATGCCAATCATTCTATCAAGACCATTTATGGCAGTCTCAAGGATATCGCTGCCAAGGCTGAAAAAGATTACTTTGTATATGCCAATCGCAATACGTTGGTCAGTTTACAGGCTATTGAAGATATGACTGCGACAGAAGTGACCCTGTTAGAAGGCTTGCACTTCCCTGTATCACGAACAGCCAGAAGAACACTTAAAAAACACCTTAATGTCTAATATCTGTTAGATTTGAATGAGTTTATCAATAAGAATGTCAGAAAACTTTCTGATATTCTTATTTTTTTGACTTCTTTTTCGAATAGATAAGTAAGAGGAAACAGAAGGGAGCCTAGTTCATGTTTATATCAATGTTCTACCCATGGTTCACTGAGTTATTTTTTAAATAAATTTAATTTAGTTGTACATCTTCGAAATTTTTTTCGAATAGATAAGTAAGAGGAAAAGGAAAGGAGCCTAGTTTATGTATCTACCAATCTTGTATCCGTGGTTCATTAAATTATTTTTTAAATAAAATTTAATTTAGTTGTACATTTTCGAATTATTTTTCGAATAGATAAGTAAGAGGAAAAGAAAGGAGACTACGCGATGTATTTACCAATCTTATTGCCATGGTTTATCAAATGGTATTTAAAATAAATGAAATTTACCTGTTCATTTTAAATCACTTCTCAAATAGATAAGTGAGACGAAAAGGAATTCAGTAATTTATCTATTCTGGTTTTTAAAATGGTTTAAGAGCCAGAAATCGTAAACTAAAAAATAGAAATAAAGGAGAAAAAAGATGACAAATTTTGACAAAATGGAACAGAACTTTGTAACTCTTACAGAAGAAGAGTTGGTGAATGTAGATGGAGGAATTGCACCAATTATTATTGGTGGCGTAGTTATTGGTTGGAAATTAATTGGAGGTGTAGCTGCGCTTGCTACAGTTTCAGCAGGTGCGGGCATAGCTGCAGGATATTATGCTAATCGACCATAATTTTGTAGATATATATGAAATTTGTTAAATTAATGTTGAAGATTTGGCCTGAGCTTATGGTATTACTTAGTTCAATATCTTATACAATTATCAGGTTGGTAGCTGATGTGAATAAGCTACCCTTACCTACATGGTTTGATGATTTTAATATACCAACAATTTCATTGTTTTTAATGGTATTCATTTTATTATATAGAAGTAAAGGAGAAAAGAATGGATAAATTTCAAGTAGTTGATGAGAAAGATTTGCAAGTAATTGAAGGAGGAATTGAACCTATTTCGATTATATTTGGCCTAAGTGCTATTGCATTTGGCGCATTTGGGGCTGGTTACACATTTGGTTCAGATTTGGCTCGCCGTGGGCGTTAGATAATGAACAGTCGCAACCTTAATCTCAATACATTGTTACCTAAACTAGCTACTATATTTCTTTTGTTGGGAATAACTCTTAATCTCGCGCTTCATGTGATTCGTACAGGTTCGTTAGTATCCTTTAATTGGCAATGGACTTTGGTTGGTTTGCTTTTCTCAGGATATTTTGGTATTTTTTGCAAAGATTTGTCAAAAAATAATCAAAACTATAAATGAAGAACATGAATCAAAAGTATTTTGTACATGTGAATGGCAGAGTTTTTCTGCTATTCTTGTCAGGCAAATAGGAGTCTACTATGAAACAATTCTTATTAGGTTTTGCTGAGGGATATTTGATCGTATCGCTCATAATCTACATCGCAACGTATTTGATTTTGAAAAATCCAATCAATACCCTATTTTATCCAGAAATTTACCCCGTTTTATTTGGGCTCTTTTATCTAGGATATAAGGTCAATAAAAAGCGAGTAGAGTAAACAGTTAAGAATGACTTGTTAGTCTGTGCTAAAATGACTAGAGTATAATCTCAGAATGCATCACATTGGAATTTAAAAGGAGTAACTATGAATCGTAATTTAGAACGGTGTTATCTATTCTGAACATGAATAGATAACACCATAGATGGCTTAGAAATAGCAGGGACATTAGTAATTGAAGTAATAAATAGGATGTCGTAAAGGTTACTATCAATGATTTATTTGTCCAAGCTTGCCTAGGGTGACAGTAAAACATCAATTTCCTTTCATACCATATTTTTAGTAGGTAGGACGCTTGTTCTACCTATTTTTTTGCCAAGAAAGTGCAATTGAGGTGTTTATTTGGAGTTTTGCATGTATTTTTTAATAAAATTTGATAAAATAGTTATAGAAACTAGGAGAGTTGAAGAAAAGGAATGAAGAAGGTTTTAAGATATTTATTAGTATTTGTGTTTCTATTTTTGATGAATATTTTCATCTTTAAGATACTAGCAACCCTAGGATTTCAGCTGACAATGAGTGAAAAGAGTTATATTGTACCACCGCTATTTTCGATTATCGTTTTGTACATGATTGACAAAAGAATTAGGAAGAAAAGGAAATAAATATATATTTTAGGTAGGACGTTTGTTCTGCTTATTTTTTTATCCTAAAAGTGCAGTTTGGAGGGGGATAGGCGCATTTGGGGAGGAAGTCCAGTTTTTGTTTGGTGTTTGGGGTAAGATAGTTATTATCAGATGAGTTTAGGAAAAGGAGTTGAATATGAAATTTGGGAAACGTCACTATCGTCCGCAGGTGGATCAGATGGACTGCGGTGTTGCTTCATTAGCCATGGTTTTTGGCTACTATGGTAGCTATTATTCTTTGGCTCACTTGCGAGAATTAGCCAAGACGACCATGGATGGGACGACGGCTTTGGGCTTGGTCAAGGTGGCAGAGGAGATTGGTTTTGAGACGCGAGCCATTAAGGCGGATATGACGCTCTTTGACTTGCCAGATTTGACCTTTCCTTTTGTTGCTCATGTGCTTAAGGAAGGAAAATTGCTCCACTACTATGTGGTGATTGGTCAGGATAAGGATAGCATTCATATTGCCGATCCAGATCCTGGGGTGAAATTGAGCAAACTGCCACGTGAGCGTTTTGCGGAAGAATGGACAGGAGTGACTCTGTTTATGGCACCTAGTCCAGACTACAAGCCTCATAAGGATCAAAAGAATGGTCTTCTCTCTTTTATCCCTATATTAGTGAAGCAGCGTGGCTTGATTGCCAATATCGTTTTGGCAACCCTCTTGGTAACCTTGATTAACATTGTGGGTTCTTATTATTTGCAGTCTATCATTGATACCTATGTGCCAGATCAGATGCGTTCGACGCTGGGGATTATTTCTATTGGGCTGGTGATTGTTTATATTCTTCAGCAGATTTTGTCTTACGCTCAGGAGTATCTCTTACTTGTTTTGGGGCAACGCTTGTCGATTGACGTGATTTTATCCTATATCAAGCATGTTTTTCACCTGCCTATGTCCTTTTTTGCGACACGTCGGACAGGGGAAATCGTGTCTCGTTTCACGGATGCTAACAGTATCATTGATGCGCTGGCTTCGACCATTCTTTCGATTTTCCTAGATGTGTCAACGGTTGTCATTATTTCTCTTGTTTTATTTTCACAAAATACCAATCTCTTTTTCATGACCTTATTGGCCCTTCCTATCTACACAGTGATTATCTTTGCTTTTATGAAGCCGTTTGAAAAGATGAATCGGGACACCATGGAAGCCAATGCGGTTCTGTCTTCTTCTATCATTGAGGACATCAATGGTATTGAAACTATCAAGTCCTTGACCAGTGAAAGTCAGCGTTACCAAAAGATTGACAAGGAATTTGTGGATTATCTGAAAAAATCCTTTACCTATAGTCGGGCAGAGAGTCAGCAAAAGGCTCTGAAAAAAGTTGCCCATCTCTTGCTCAATGTCGGCATTCTCTGGATGGGAGCTGTTCTGGTTATGGATGGTAAGATGAGTTTGGGGCAGTTGATTACCTATAATACCTTGCTTGTTTACTTTACCAATCCTTTGGAAAATATCATCAATCTGCAAACCAAGCTTCAGACAGCGCAGGTTGCCAATAACCGTCTGAATGAGGTTTATCTGGTAGCTTCTGAGTTTGAGGAGAAGAAAACGGTTGAGGATTTGAGCTTGATGAAGGGAGAGATGACTTTCAAGCAGGTTTACTATAAGTATGGCTATGGTCGAGACGTCTTGTCGGATATCAATTTGACTATTCCGCAGGGTTCTAAGGTGGCTTTTGTGGGGATTTCGGGGTCAGGTAAGACGACCTTGGCTAAGATGATGGTTAATTTTTACGACCCAAGTCAGGGAGAGATTAGTCTGGGTGGTGTCAATCTCAATCAGATTGATAAAAAGGCTCTGCGTCAGTATATCAACTATCTGCCTCAACAACCTTATGTCTTTAACGGAACGATTTTGGAGAATCTTCTTTTGGGAGCCAAGGAGGGGACGACTCAGGAGGACATCTTGCGGGCGGTAGAGTTGGCAGAGATTCGGGAGGACATTGAGCGCATGCCACTGAATTACCAGACAGAATTGACTTCGGATGGGGCAGGAATCTCAGGTGGTCAACGTCAGAGAATTGCTCTGGCGCGTGCTCTCTTGACAGATGCGCCTGTCTTGATTTTGGATGAGGCGACCAGCAGTTTGGATATTTTGACAGAGAAGCGAATTGTAGATAATCTCATGGCTTTGGACAAGACCTTGATTTTCATCGCCCACCGTTTGAGCATTGCTGAGCGGACAGAGAAGGTGGTTGTTTTGGATCAGGGCAAGATTGTTGAAGAAGGAAAACATGCTGATTTGCTTGCACAGGGTGGCTTTTACGCCCATTTGGTCAATAGCTAGAAAGAGGAGAGGATGAAACCAGAATTTTTAGAAAGTGCGGAGTTTTATAACCGTCGTTATCATAATTTTTCCAGTCGGGTGATTGTACCCATGTCGCTTCTGCTCGTGTTTTTACTTGGCTTTGCAACTCTTGCAGAGAAGGAGATGAGTTTATCCACTAGAGCGACTATCGAACCTAGTCGTATTCTTGCTAATATTCAGTCAACTAGCAGCAATCGCATTCTTGTCAATCATTTGGAAGAAAATAAGCTGGTTAAAAAGGGAGAACTGTTAGTTCAATATCAAGAAGGGGCAGAGGGTGTCCAAGCGGAGTCTTATGCCAGTCAGTTGGACATGCTTAAGGATCAAAAAAAGCAATTGGAGTATTTGCAAAAAAGTCTGCAAGAAGGGGAGAACCACTTTCCAGAGGAGGATAAGTTTGGCTACCAAGCCACCTTTCGCGACTACCTCAGCCAAGCGGCTAGTCTTAGGGCTAGTACATCGCAACAAAATGAGACCATCGCATCTCAGAATGCAGCAGCTAGCCAAACCCAAGCCGAAATCGGCAATCTCATCAGCCAAACAGAAGCTAAAATTCGCGATTACCAGACAGCTAAGTCAGCTATTGAAACAGGTGCTTCCTTGGCCAGTCAGAATCTAGCCTACTCTCTCTACCAGTCCTATAAGTCTCAGAGTGAGGAAAATTCCCAAGCTAAATCCCAGGCAGTGGCGCAGGTTGAAGCACAGCTTTCTCAGTTAGAATCCAGTCTTGCTACTTATCGTGTCCAGTATGCAGGTTCAGGTACCCAGCAAGCCTATGCGTCAGGCTTAAGCAGTCAATTAGAGTCTCTCAAATCCCAACATTTGGCTAAGGTTAGCCAGGAATTGACCCTTCTAGACCAGAAAATCTTGGAAGCAGAGTCAGGTAAGAAGATTCAGGGAAATCTTTTAGACAAGGGGAAAATTACGGCAAGTGAGGATGGAGTGCTTCACCTTAATCCTGAGACCAGTGATTCTACCATGGTTGCAGAAGGTGCCCTACTAGCCCAACTCTATCCGTCCTTGGAGAAAGAAGGGAAAGCTAAACTCACAGCCTATCTTAGTTCAAAGGATGTAGCAAGGATCAAGGTCGGTGATTCTGTTCGCTATACGACGACTCATGATGCCAAGAATCAACTTTTCCTAGATTCTACTATTACCAGCATCGATGCTACAGCTACCAAGACTGAAAAAGGGAATTTCTTTAAAATTGAGGCGGAGACTAATCTAACTTCTGATCAGGCTGAAAAACTTCGATATGGGGTGGAAGGTCGTCTACAGATGATTACAGGTAAGAAAAGTTACCTGCGTTATTATTTGGATCAATTCTTGAACAAAGAGTAATGTTCGTGTTTTTAGAGTTAAATAATTTTTAAACTGTGAGAAATCTTTTTCTTGCAGTTTTTTTCTTTATGATTTTTGGCATACATTTGCCATTTATTCGGTTAAATTCTTGTATTTTTTGATTTTTTGTGGTAGAATGTGCTCAAGTAATACGAAAGGCGAACTTTAAAATGTCAAAACAATTGATCTATTCGGGAAAAGCTAAAGATATCTATACAACTGAGGATGAAAATCTTATTATTTCAACTTACAAGGACCAGGCGACTGCTTTCAATGGTGTCAAGAAGGAGCAGATTGCGGGCAAGGGAGTGTTGAATAATCAGATTTCATCTTTTATTTTTGAGAAATTAAATGCGGCTGGTGTGGCGACTCACTTTGTAGAGAAACTTTCGGATACAGAACAACTCAATAAAAAGGTTGAGATTATTCCTTTGGAAGTCGTGCTCCGTAACTACACGGCTGGTTCCTTTTCAAAACGTTTTGGTGTAGACGAAGGTATCGCATTTGAGACTCCGATTGTCGAATTTTACTATAAAAATGATGATTTGGATGATCCATTTATCAATGACGAGCATGTGAAATTCCTACAGATTGCGGATGACCAGCAGATCGCCTACTTGAAGGAAGAAACCCGTCGTATCAATGAACTTTTGAAAGGCTGGTTTGCTGAGATTGGACTTAAGTTGATTGACTTTAAGCTAGAGTTCGGTTTTGATAAGGATGGCAAGATTATCTTGGCAGACGAATTTTCACCAGATAACTGCCGTTTGTGGGATGCGGATGGCAACCACATGGATAAGGATGTTTTCCGTAGAGGATTGGGAGAACTAACAGACGTTTACGAGATTGTTTGGGAGAAATTGCAGGGGTTGAAATAATCTGTTAGCAACGGAAAATCTTCGTCTCTCAACTAAAAGGACTCAGGCTGAAAAGGTCCCACAGACCTTTTCACTCCGTAGAGGATTGGGAGAATTAACCGACGTTGACGAAGTTGTCTGGGAAAAGTTGTAAGGTTTGAAATAACAACCTCAAGGTCGTTGGAACATTGCAAGAGCTGAAATAAAGGAATAAGGATTGATGGATAAACGTATTTTTGTTGAGAAAAAGGCTGATTTTCAGGTCAAGTCAGAGAGTTTGGTTAGAGAACTTCAGCATAACTTGGGACTTTCAAGCTTGAAAAGTATTCGTATCGTGCAAGTTTATGATGTATTTGACTTGGCAGAGGACTTGTTTGCGCCTGCAGAGAAACACATCTTCTCTGAGCAGGTGACAGACCATGTCTTGGATGAAGCTGCTGTACAGGCGGATCTGGCTAACTATGCTTTCTTTGCTATTGAAAGTCTACCTGGGCAATTTGACCAGCGTGCAGCTTCTTCGCAAGAAGCATTGCTTTTGCTGGGAAGTTCGAGTGATGTGACAGTCAATACAGCCCAACTTTACTTGGTCAATAAAGATATTGACGCGACGGAGTTAGAAGCAGTCAAAAACTACTTGCTTAATCCAGTTGATTCTCGTTTCAAGGACATCACGACAGGGATTGCCAAGCAGGAATTTTCAGAGTCAGACAAGACCATTCCTAAATTGACTTTCTTTGAAAACTATACAGCAGAAGATTTTGCCCGCTACAAGGCCGAGCAAGGGATGGCCATGGAAGTGGATGATTTGCTCTTTATCCAAGACTATTTCAAGTCAATCGGGCGCGTGCCAACTGAGACTGAACTCAAGGTTTTGGACACTTACTGGTCTGATCACTGCCGTCACACGACTTTTGAGACAGAGTTAAAACATATCGACTTTTCAGCTTCTAAATTCCAAAAGCAATTGCAGTCAACATATGACAAGTATATTGCCATGCGTGATGAGTTGGGACGTACGGAAAAACCGCAAACCTTGATGGATATGGCTACTATTTTCGGTCGTTATGAGCGTGCTAATGGACGTTTGGATGACATGGAAGTGTCTGACGAAATCAATGCTTGCTCAGTCGAAATTGAAGTGGACGTTGATGGTGTGAAAGAACCATGGCTCCTCATGTTTAAAAATGAAACTCATAACCACCCAACTGAGATTGAGCCATTTGGTGGTGCTGCTACCTGTATCGGTGGAGCCATTCGTGACCCATTGTCAGGTCGCTCATATGTTTACCAAGCTATGCGTATCTCAGGTGCGGGTGATATTACAGCACCGATTTCGGGAACGCGTGCTGGTAAATTGCCACAACAAGTCATTTCTAAAACAGCGGCTCATGGTTATTCTTCATATGGTAACCAGATTGGGCTTGCAACAACCTACGTTCGTGAGTACTTCCACCCAGGCTTTGTTGCTAAACGTATGGAGTTAGGTGCAGTTGTAGGTGCTGCTCCCAAGGGCAATGTCGTCCGAGAAAAACCAGAAGCGGGTGATGTTATTATCCTCCTTGGAGGTAAGACTGGACGTGATGGTGTCGGTGGTGCGACAGGTTCTTCTAAGGTTCAAACGGTTGAGTCTGTGGAAACTGCTGGAGCTGAAGTTCAAAAAGGGAATGCTATCGAAGAACGCAAGATTCAACGACTTTTCCGTAATGGCGATGTCACTCGTCTTATCAAAAAATCAAATGATTTTGGGGCAGGCGGTGTCTGTGTGGCTATCGGTGAATTAGCAGACGGTCTTGAAATTGATCTTAACAAGGTGCCTCTTAAATACCAAGGCTTGAATGGAACAGAAATTGCTATCTCTGAATCACAAGAACGGATGGCTGTGGTGGTTCGTCCTGAAGATGTGGATGCCTTCGTTGCTGAATGTAAAAAAGAGAATATTGATGCTGTTGTGGTGGCGACAGTGACGGAAAAACCAAATCTAGTCATGCACTGGAATGGTGAAACCATTGTCGACTTGGAACGTCGTTTTCTTGATACCAATGGTGTGCGCGTGGTCGTCGATGCCAAGGTTGTGGACAAGGATGTCACACTCCCAGAAAAACGAACAACAAGTGTAGAAACACTGGAAGCTGATACACTTACAGTTCTATCTGACCTCAACCATGCTAGTCAAAAAGGTTTGCAGACTATCTTTGATTGCTCTGTTGGTCGTTCAACGGTTAATCACCCACTTGGTGGTCGTTACCAACTCACACCAACTGAGGCATCTGTGCAGAAGTTGCCAGTTCAACACGGTGTGACTCATACTGCGTCAGTCATAGCTCAAGGATTTAATCCTTATCTAGCAGAATGGTCTCCATACCACGGTGCTGCTTATGCGGTTATCGAAGCAACTGCTCGTCTAGTAGCTGCTGGTTCCAACTGGTCTAAGGCTCGTTTCTCTTACCAAGAGTATTTTGAGCGGATGGACAATCAAGCAGAGCGTTTCGGTCAGCCAGTAGCAGCTCTTCTAGGCTCTATCGAAGCACAAATCCAACTTGGTTTGCCATCTATCGGTGGGAAGGACTCCATGTCTGGTACTTTTGAAGAATTGACAGTACCGCCCACCTTGGTAGCCTTTGGTGTGACGACAGCGGATAGCCGTGATGTGCTTTCTCCAGAATTTAAAGCTGTTGGGGAAAATATCTACTACATTCCAGGCCAAGCACTCTCAGCAGAGATTGATTTTGCCTTGATTAAGAAAAACTTTGCTCAGTTTGAAGCCCTTCAGAAGGCTCACAAAGTAACAGCAGCTTCAGCTGTCAAGTACGGCGGTGTGCTTGAAAGCTTGGCTCTTGCTACCTTTGGGAATCATATCGGTGCAGAAGTAACCTTGCCTGAACTTGAAAGTTCTTTGACAGCTCAATTAGGCGGATTTGTCTTCGCCTCTCCTGAAGAAATTGCTGGAGTAGAGAAGATTGGACAAACAAGTGCAGACTTTACACTCCTTGTCAATGGTGTGAAGCTAGATGGACAGAAACTTGACAGTGCCTTCCAAGGAAAATTGGAAGAAGTTTACCCAACTGAATTTACCCAAGCGAAAGAATTGGACGAGGTTCCAGCTGTGGCATCAGATGTTGTGATTAAAGCCAAAGAAAAGGTTGAAAAACCTGTGGTTTACATCCCAGTCTTCCCAGGGACCAACTCGGAATATGATTCAGCCAAGGCCTTCGAAAAAGAAGGTGCAGAGGTTAACTTGATACCATTCGTGACCTTGAATGAAGAGGCTATTGTCAAGTCAGTTGAAACCATGGTTGACAACATCGGCAAGGCTAACATTCTCTTCTTTGCAGGTGGTTTCTCAGCTGCGGACGAGCCAGATGGTTCCGCTAAGTTTATCGTCAACATCCTTCTCAATGAAAAAGTCCGTGTGGCTATTGATAATTTTATCGTCCGTGGTGGCTTGATTATCGGTATCTGTAATGGATTCCAGGCCTTGGTCAAATCAGGTCTTCTTCCATACGGAAATTTCGAGGATGCTACTAGTACTAGTCCAACCCTCTTCTACAACGATGCCAACCAACACGTGGCCAAGATGGTGGAAACTCGCATTGCCAATACAAACTCACCATGGCTTGCTGGAGTGGAAGTTGGTGAGATTCATGCTATTCCTGTTTCGCACGGTGAAGGGAAATTTGTCGTGACGGCTGAGGAATTCGCTGAGCTCCGTGACAATGGACAAATTTTCAGCCAATATGTTGACTTTAACGGCAAACCAAGTATGGATTCTAAGTACAATCCGAATGGTTCTGTCCATGCCATCGAAGGAATTACCAGCAAGGACGGCCAAATCATCGGTAAGATGGGCCACTCAGAACGTTATGAGGAAGGTCTTTTCCAAAATATCCCAGGAAATAAAGACCAGTATCTGTTCGCGTCGGCGGTTAAATACTTTACTGGAAAATAAGACTTACAGATTTTCTAATAGATAGTATCAGTAATGTAAAAGTCATGTAGATTTATCTCTTGACGATTGCAAATGAAAATTAGGTATAAAAAATGACATACGAAGTAAAATCTCTTAATGAAGAATGTGGTGTTTTCGGTATCTGGGGACATCCAGATGCTGCTAAATTGACCTATTTTGGTCTCCATAGTCTTCAACACCGTGGTCAGGAGGGGGCAGGAATCCTCTCCAATGACCAAGGGAAACTAAAGCGGCATCGTGATATGGGTCTTCTATCAGAAGTCTTCAGAAATCCAGCTAATTTGGATAAATTGACGGGAACTGGTGCGATCGGGCATGTGCGTTATGCGACTGCTGGAGAAGCTTCTGTAGATAACATCCAGCCCTTCCTCTTCCGTTTTCACGATATGCAGTTTGGGTTGGCTCATAATGGAAATCTGACCAATGCGGCCTCTCTCAAGAAAGAACTGGAACAAAGAGGCGCGATTTTCAGCGCGACTTCGGACTCGGAAATCTTGGCTCATCTCATTCGTCGCAGTCATAATCCTAGCCTGATGGGCAAAATCAAGGAAGCGCTCAGCCTTGTCAAAGGTGGTTTTGCCTATATCTTGCTGTTTGAGGATAAGTTGATTGCGGCTCTTGACCCCAATGGTTTCCGTCCTCTTTCGATTGGTAAAATGGCTAATGGAGCGGTGGTTGTTTCCTCTGAAACTTGTGCTTTTGAGGTCATTGGTGCCGAGTGGATTCGTGATTTGAAGCCAGGTGAGATTGTGATCATTGATGACAAGGGCATCCAGTATGATAGCTATACAGATGATACTCAGTTAGCAATCTGTTCTATGGAGTATATTTATTTTGCTCGCCCTGATTCTAATATCCACGGTGTCAATGTCCATACGGCACGTAAACGTATGGGTGCCCAATTGGCGCGTGAATTCAAGCATGAGGCGGATATCGTGGTTGGTGTGCCCAATTCTTCCCTCAGCGCAGCCATGGGATTTGCGGAAGAATCCGGGCTACCAAATGAAATGGGCCTCATTAAGAACCAATACACCCAACGTACCTTTATCCAACCGACTCAAGAATTGCGGGAGCAAGGGGTACGGATGAAACTATCTGCTGTTTCTGGCGTTGTAAAAGGCAAGCGTGTGGTTATGATTGATGATTCTATTGTACGTGGAACAACCTCTCGTCGTATCGTTCAGCTCTTGAAAGAAGCGGGTGCGACTGAGGTTCACGTTGCTATTGGTAGTCCAGCGCTAGCTTATCCATGTTTCTACGGGATTGATATCCAGACCCGTCAGGAGCTGATTGCGGCTAATCATACGGTCGAAGAAACTCGCCAAATCATTGGTGCGGACAGTCTGACTTATCTTTCTGTTGAGGGGTTGATTGATTCAATTGGTATTGAAACAGATGCGCCAAATGGTGGTCTCTGTGTCGCTTACTTTGACGGTGACTACCCAACACCTCTCTACGACTACGAAGAAGACTATCGTAGAAGTTTGGAAGACAAGACAAGTTTTTACAAGTGAGTTACTGAGATTCTCCATAAAAGAAAAGGAATAAATAAATGACAAAAAATGCGTACGCCCAATCGGGTGTGGATGTTGAAGCGGGTTATGAAGTTGTTGAACGGATTAAAAAGCACGTGGTTCGTACGGAGCGTGCAGGTGTCATGGGAGCTCTTGGTGGCTTTGGTGGTATGTTTGACCTTTCAAAGACAGGGGTTAAAGAGCCTGTCTTGATTTCAGGAACTGATGGTGTCGGAACCAAGCTCATGTTGGCTATCAAGTACGACAAGCATGATACGATTGGGCAGGACTGTGTGGCCATGTGTGTCAATGATATCATTGCTGCAGGTGCGGAGCCCCTCTATTTCCTCGACTATGTGGCGACAGGGAAGAATGAACCAGCTAAGCTAGAACAAGTTGTCGCTGGTGTGGCAGAAGGTTGTGTGCAGGCAGGTGCTGCCCTCATTGGTGGGGAAACGGCTGAAATGCCGGGCATGTACGGCGAAGATGACTACGACTTGGCTGGTTTTGCGGTCGGTGTGGCTGAAAAATCTCAAATCATTGACGGTTCAAAGGTGGCAGAAGGAGATGTTCTTCTCGGACTTGCTTCAAGTGGGATTCATTCCAATGGTTACTCTCTCGTCCGTCGTGTCTTTGCGGATTACACAGGTGAGGAAATCTTGCCAGAATTGGAAGGCAAGCAACTCAAGGAAGTTCTTCTTGAGCCGACTCGTATCTATGTCAAGGCTGTTTTACCACTTATCAAGGAAGGCTTGGTAAATGGTATTGCCCACATCACAGGTGGTGGCTTTATTGAGAATGTCCCTCGTATGTTTGTAACTGACTTAGCTGCTGAGATTGAGGAAGACAAGGTTCCAGTGCTTCCAATTTTCAAAGCACTTGAAAAATACGGTCAGATTAAACACGAAGAAATGTTTGAAATCTTCAATATGGGTGTGGGGCTTATGCTGGCAGTTAGCTCTGAAAATGTAAGTCGTATCAAGGAATTGTTGGATGAACCAGTCTATGAAATTGGTCGCATCGTCAAGAAAGAAAACGAAAGTGTCATCATCAAATGAAAAAAATAGCGGTTTTTGCCTCTGGTAATGGCTCAAATTTTCAGGTGATTGCCGAAGAATTTCCAGTGGAGTTTATCTTTTCAGATCACCGAGATGCCTATGTGCTTGAGCGTGCAGAGCAACTCGGCGTTCTGTCCTATGCTTTTGAACTTAAGGAGTTTGAGAGCAAGGCAGACTACGAAGTAGCCATTGTCGAACTCTTGGAAGAGCACCATATTGACTTGGTTTGCCTAGCAGGCTACATGAAAATCGTTGGGCCAACCTTATTGGCGGCTTATGAAGGTCGGATTATCAACATTCACCCAGCCTACCTGCCAGAATTTCCAGGAGCTCATGGGATTGAGGATGCTTGGAATGCTGGGGTGGATCAGTCTGGTGTGACTATTCACTGGGTGGATTCCGGTGTGGATACTGGGAAGGTTATCAAACAAGTCCGTGTGCCACGGTTAGCTGATGATACCATTGACAGTTTTGAAGAACGGATTCATGAAGCGGAATATCAGCTCTATCCAGAAGTGTTGGAATGGTTGGGAGTAGGGAGAAGATAAGAAGTAAATCAAATTTTGATTGTGCAATCTTGCTAGGAGAAAAAATGATTGAGATAAAATTAGTAGATGAGAGCAGTTTTCAGGCAGTGCTGGATTTGAAAATATCTGAAGCTGATGAACGAGCACGTTTCGTGTCTCCAAATGTACGCTCTTTAGCTGACGCATGGCTCTACCGAGAGAATGGGGATGTGTTTCCAATGGCAATTTATTGGAATGAGCTTGTAGTTGGTTTTCTCCTGTTGGAAATAGATAAGGATGAAGCGGAATACTTTATCTGGCGGATAATGATTGGCCAGCAGTACCAAGGAAGAGGTTATGGACGAAAAGCCGTGGAAGTTCTGATCAAAAAGGCTCAGATGGATAGCGCTTGCAATCATATTATCGCAGATTATGTGGTTGGAAATGAAAAAATGAAGCACCTGTTGATTAGTTTGGGTTTTCAGGAAACAGGATTTATAGAAGAAAATAATGAAGTCGCTATGCGCTTGGACCTAAAGAAAGAGGAATAGAATGACGAAAAAAGCTTTAATCAGTATCTCAAACAAAGAGGGTATTGTTGAATTTGCCCAAGAACTTAAAAAAACTCGGTTGGGACATCATCTCAACAGGTGGAACCAAGGTTGCCCTTGATAATGCTGGGGTGAGCACCAGTGCCATTGATGATTCATATGATATCTTTGATTCAAAATTGGAGTCAGTGATTGTTGAAAACGGCTTCAAACGGAGGTATTTGTAATGTTAGAATCTAAAAAAACAACTCGATATGTATTTTATGTCTATCTGATGTTATTAACTTGGGGAATCTTATTTAAGTTTGAGACCAATCCTGAATTTATAGCATTTTGCTTAGCTCCAAGGTACATCAATTGGATTCCATTTTCAGAACCACTAATAGTAGATGGAAAAATTGTTTTTGCTGAAATGTTATTTAATCTGATTTCCTTTATTCCATTAGGTGTTTGTTTCCCTCTGATAAAAACTAATTTATCTAATTTAAAAATAGTCGGGACAGGTTTTTTGATTAGTTTATTGTTTGAGTGCTTACAGTATATTTTAGCAATAGGTATAACAGATATCACAGATTTGACTTTAAATACGCTAGGTATTTGTGTAGGCTTACTGATTTATCAAATTTTTATAAGAGTGTTCAAATCACAGATTAGAAAATGGGTTAATATCTTAGGTATGCTTAGCCTTGGTTTTGTTTATCTTGTTTTACTGTTACTGCATTTAATTGGTGTTTAACTAATGATTAAAAAGGAGAATATAATGACTAAACGCGCCTTAATCAGCGTCTCAGACAAAGCGGGCATTGTTGAATTTGCCCAAGAACTCAAAAAACTTGGTTGGGACATTATCTCGACAGGTGGAACCAAGGTTGCCCTTGATAATGCTGGGGTGAAGACCATTGCGATTGATGATGTGACTGGTTTTCCAGAGATGATGGACGGTCGTGTCAAGACCCTTCATCCAAATATCCACGGGGGTCTTCTCGCTCGTCGTGATTTGGATAGCCACTTGGAAGCAGCTAAGGAGAACCAAATTGAGCTTATCGACCTTGTAGTGGTCAACCTTTATCCTTTCAAGGAAACGATCCTCAAACCAGACGTTACGTACGCTGATGCGGTTGAGAACATCGATATCGGTGGGCCATCTATGCTTCGTTCAGCAGCTAAAAACCACGCTAGCGTAACAGTTGTGGTAGATCCTGCTGACTACGCTGTTGTGCTTGACGAATTGTCATCAAACGGAGAAACAAGCTATGAAACTCGCCAACGTTTGGCAGCCAAGGTTTTCCGTCATACAGCGGCTTATGACGCCTTGATTGCAGAGTATTTCACAGCTCAAGTGGGGGAAAGCAAACCTGAAAAGCTCACTTTGACCTATGACCTCAAACAAGCTATGCGTTACGGTGAGAACCCTCAACAAGACGCGAATTTCTACCAAAAAGCTTTACCAACAGACTATTCGATTACTTCAGCCAAACAGCTTAACGGTAAGGAATTGTCATTCAACAATATTCGTGACGCTGATGCTGCTATCCGTATCATCCGTGACTTCAAAGACCGTCCAACCGTTGTGGCTCTCAAGCATATGAATCCATGCGGTATCGGTCAGGCTGATGACATTGAGACTGCTTGGGACTACGCTTATGAGTCTGACCCAGTGTCTATCTTTGGTGGTATCGTTGTTCTCAACCATGAGGTGGATGCTGCGACAGCTGAGAAGATGCACGGCGTTTTCCTTGAAATCATTATCGCACCAAGCTATACGGATGAAGCGCTAGCCATTTTGACCAACAAAAAGAAAAACTTGCGTATCCTTGCCTTGCCATTCGACGCTCAAGATGCTAGTGAGGTAGAGGCAGAATACACAGGCGTGGTTGGTGGACTTCTGGTGCAAAACCAAGACGTGGTCAAGGAAAGCCCAGCTGACTGGCAAGTGGTGACCAAACGCCAACCAACAGAGACAGAAGCAACCGCCCTCGAGTTTGCTTGGAAGGCTATTAAATACGTCAAATCAAACGGAATCATTGTAACCAACGACCACATGACACTGGGTGTTGGTCCAGGTCAGACTAACCGTGTGGCTTCTGTTCGCATCGCTATTGACCAAGCTAAAGACCGTCTGGACGGCGCTGTGCTTGCTTCGGATGCCTTCTTCCCATTTGCGGATAACGTGGAAGAAATCGCCAAAGCAGGTATCAAGGCGATAATCCAGCCGGGTGGGTCCGTCCGTGACCAAGAGTCTATCGAAGCTGCTGATAAATACGGCTTGACTATGGTCTTCACAGGTGTGAGACATTTTAGACATTAAGAACGTTAAAGGGAAGAAAACAGTTTCTTTCCTTTTTTTGCGTAAAAACGCGGAGTGAAACAAGATTAAAACGAACGTTTGTGGTATAATATTAGTAAATAATTCGCAAAAGAGGTTGAGGAATGAAGCTGTTAGTTGTCGGTTCGGGTGGTCGTGAACATGCGATTGCTAAGAAGTTGCTTGAGTCAAAAGACGTTGAAAAAGTATTTGTAGCTCCTGGGAATGATGGGATGACTCTTGATAGTTTGGAATTGGTAAATATCTATATTTCCGAACATTCTAAATTGATTGAGTTTGCAAAAGCCAACGATATTACTTGGACCTTTATAGGGCCAGATGACGCCCTTGCGGCTGGTATCGTAGATGATTTCCATGCAGCTGGTCTCAAAGCCTTTGGTCCGACAAGATTGGCAGCAGAGCTGGAGTGGTCCAAGGATTTTGCCAAGGAAATCATGGTCAAATACGGCGTTCCGACAGCAACCTATGGCACATTCTCAGATTTCGAGGAAGCCAAGGCCTATATCGAAAAGCAGGGTGCGCCTATCGTCGTCAAGGCGGATGGCTTGGCGCTTGGGAAGGGTGTCGTCGTTGCTGAGACGGTTGAGCAAGCGGTCGAAGCCGCTCACGAGATGCTTTTGGACAATAAATTTGGTGACTCAGGTGCGCGTGTGGTTATTGAGGAATTCCTTGAAGGAGAGGAATTTTCACTCTTTGCCTTTGTTAATGGTGATAAGTTCTACATCATGCCAACAGCTCAGGACCACAAACGTGCTTATAATGGCGATAAGGGACCTAACACAGGCGGTATGGGAGCTTATACACCAGTTCCTCACTTACCACAGAGCGTAGTTGTCACAGCGATTGACACTATTATCAAACCAGTCCTTGAAGGAATGATCAAAGAAGGCCGTCCGTATCTTGGTGTCCTTTACGCAGGGCTTATCTTGACAGCGGATGGACCTAAGGTCATCGAGTTTAATGCTCGCTTTGGAGATCCAGAAACTCAGATTATCTTGCCTCGTCTGACCTCTGATTTTGCACAAAATATTACTGATATTTTGGAAGGTAAAGAACCAGCTATTACTTGGACGGACAAGGGTGTGACTCTGGGTGTGGTTGTCGCATCCAACGGTTACCCGCTAGAATATGAAAAAGGTGTCAAGTTGCCAGCTAAAACCGATGGCGACATTAGCACCTACTATGCAGGTGCTAAGTTTGCGGAAAATAGCAGAGAACTGCTCTCAAACGGTGGACGTGTCTATATGCTCGTCACCACCGCAGATACCGTCGAAGACGGACAAAACATTATTTACAGTGAACTCGCCCAACAAAACACAGAAGGCCTCTTTTACCGAACCGATATCGGAAGTAAGGCAATTAAGTAAAGATATAAGAATAACGCGACGAAGTCGCCAAATACGATAATGGTCGCATAACTTGCGAGCGTTAGCGAGCCAATATAGAACAATCACCGCCGTTGTCAAAGAACGATTGGATGATAATCCAATCGTTCAGGGAAATTGGAAGACCTTGGGCTTCCGATTTAGGCATGAGACACCTTTGGTGGCTGCTGCCGTCCCTCACAACTTAAGGTGATTGAAAAAAGAAGAAAAGGAAAAATTATGACTAAACCAGTAATTTCCATCATCATGGGCTCCAAATCCGACTGGGCAACCATGCAAAAAACATCCGAAGTCCTAGACCGTTTCGGAGTTCTTTACGAAAAGAAAGTTGTTTCTGCCCACCGTACACCAGACCTCATGTTCAAGCATGCTGAAGAAGCACGTAGCCGTGGGATCAAGGTCATTATTGCAGGTGCTGGAGGCGCAGCCCATTTGCCAGGAATGGTAGCTGCCAAAACAACCCTTCCTGTCATCGGCGTACCTGTTAAATCACGTGCTCTTAGTGGCGTGGACTCGCTCTATTCTATCGTTCAGATGCCGGGTGGTGTGCCTGTTGCGACAATGGCTATCGGTGAAGCTGGTGCGACAAATGCGGCTCTCTTCGCCCTCCGTCTTCTTTCAGTAGAGGATCAGGCTATCGCGACAGCTTTGGCAGATTTCGCAGAAGAACAAGGAAAAATCGCAGAGGAGTCGACAAATGATCTCATCTAAAACAATCGGAATTATCGGTGGCGGTCAGCTGGGACAGATGATGGCCATTTCTGCTATTTACATGGGGCACAAGATTATCGCGCTGGATCCAGCGGCGGATTGTCCAGCCTCTCGTGTAGCGGAAATCATCGTGGCTCCTTATAATGATGTGGATGCCCTCCGTCAGTTGGCTGAGCGTTGCGATGTCCTCACCTATGAGTTTGAAAATGTCGATGCTGACGGTTTGGATGCTGTCATCAAGGATGGGCAGCTCCCTCAAGGAACAGATCTGCTCCGCATTTCTCAAAATCGCATTTTTGAAAAGGATTTTCTCTCAAATAAGGCCCAAGTCACCGTGGCACCTTACAATGTTGTGACCTCAAGCCAAGACTTGGCAAATATTGACTTGTCAAAAAACTATGTCCTCAAGACTGCTACTGGTGGCTATGACGGGCATGGACAAAAGGTTATTCGCTCAGAAGCAGACTTGGAAGAAGCCTATGCACTGGCTGATTCTGCAAACTGCGTTTTGGAAGAATTTGTTAATTTTGACCTTGAAATTTCTGTCATCGTGTCTGGTAATGGCAAGGATGTGACGGTTTTCCCAGTCCAGGAAAATATCCACCGCAACAACATTCTTTCAAAAACTATCGTGCCTGCTCGCATTTCAGAAAGTCTGAGTGAAAAAGCCAAAGCTATGGCGGTGCGAATCGCAGAACAGCTTAACCTGTCTGGCACCCTTTGCGTGGAAATGTTTGCGACAGCTGATGATATCATTGTCAACGAAATTGCACCACGCCCACACAACTCTGGGCACTATTCAATCGAAGCCTGCGACTTCTCGCAGTTTGATACCCATATCTTGGGTGTTTTGGGAGCACCATTGCCAGCTATCCACCTGCATGCCTCGGCCGTCATGCTCAATGTCCTCGGTCAACATGTCGAGGTCGCTGAAAAATATGTAACAGAAAATCCAAGCGCCCACCTCCACATGTATGGTAAAATAGAAGCGAAACACAACCGCAAGATGGGACATGTGACCTTGTTCAGTGATGTGCCGGATGAGGTAGAAGAGTTTGGGGAGTAACAGAATGTTTGAGAAGATAAAGGGAATCAAGATTAAATCAGGTATCTTTGAGGAAGAGACGTGCCTAGAATTATTTGACGGGAAGTTTGATGGAACAAATCGAACACAAAATGATAGAGTTAGTTTGTTGTTTGGGAGAAATGGCTCAGGGAAAAGTACGATTGCTCGTGGGATTCATCAATTAAAGGCTGATGAAGTTGGAATAGATGATAAAGTAGCACTTATTGATGCTCAGGATAGTGATATTATATTAGAAGAGGCGAGTAAGAAATCAATTTTTGTTTTCAACGAGGACTACATTGAGCAAAAAGTTAAAATTGCTCAAGATGGTTTGGACACAATAGTAATTTTAGGTGAGCAGGTTGATATTGATTGCAAAATTGATATAAAAAAAGAAGAGTTATCTGAAGCACAAATAAAACTTCAAAAATATGAATTGGAACTTGCAGAATATAACGATGCGACAAACGAAAAATCTCCAGACTATTGGATGGATAAAATAAATGCTTCTTTAAAGGGACTGGGACATTGGGCTGAGAGAGATAGAGAAATAAAAGGAAATCGTTCAGCTTCTCCTGTACATAGGAACACATATCAAGATTTCGTCAGATTACAGCCAGCTTCTACAAAAGAGGAATTAGAAACTGTTTTTAAAACTAAGAAAGACAGGTATTTATCATTAGAAAATTCTGAAATTTCTTCGCTTAAAAAGTTAATATTACCAGATATAAATTTTAACAAAGACGATTTGGCTAATTTATTGTCTAAAAAAATAGAGAATCCTGAACTAAATTCTCGGGATAAAAAGTTACTGTCGTTATTATCAGATGTTTCGAAAGGCGAGCCCCATTTAAGGCAAGTTGAAAAATTCTTTTCAAACAAACATAATAAGACTTGCCAATTTTGTACTCAACTGGTTTCGGAAGAAGTAAGAACAGAACTTATTAGCGGTATAACTAAACTATTATCCAAAGAAGTTGAAGAACATCAAGAGAAGCTAACAAAAAGTAAGTTTCTTTTGATTGAAGAACTGGATATGTCAGCTTATGAACAACTAAATTTCAATTTAATTAAGTCTTATCAAGATAGCATTAAAACTATAAATTGTAAATTAGAAGAAATTAATATAGCAATTGACAAAAAAATCAAAAATCCATATGTGATAATTGAGTTACCTGATATTGATATTTCTCAAGAATTGATTAAAGTTAGTAGTGATATTGAGAAAATTAATCAAGCTGTTGAAAAACATAATATAGAAATCTCCGATATTAAGAGTTTAAAAACTGACTTACTTAAAATCAATAATGAATTAGCATATTATGAAATTAAGGATGACTATCAAAAATTTCAAGATAAAACAAAAAGAAAATCAGCTTGTGAAACTGAATATAACACTTGTAAACAGCAATCAAAAAGTTATGAACAAGATATTCTTGATTTAGAAAATCAGAAACTCAATATAGATATTGCTGTCAACGAAATCAACAAAAGTTTAAATTACATATTTTTTTCACAAAATCGTCTAGCTATTAAAAATCAAAATAGTAAGTATTACCTGTTATCAAGAGGAAAATCTGTAGAACCTAGTAGAATATCAGTAGGTGAGAGAAATGCGTTAGCTCTATGTTATTTCTTTACAGAAATAATTCAAAAAAGGGAGCTAATAGAAGCTTATAGTCAAGAATATTTTATTGTTATTGATGATCCTATTTCGAGTTTTGACATGGAAAATAAAGTAGGAACAATATCATATTTAAAATACTGTTTAACAAGATTTCTTAAGGGCAATAGTCATACTAGAGTTATCTTAATGACTCACGATAAACAGATGATGTATGATTTTGATAAATTTTTAAAGGAGATAATGGAATTTTGTAAGGTAGAAGAAGGTGGACAAGTATCGAAATATAAGAAATTAGCATTAGTCTCTGGTGAATTACGGACATTTAATACGGGAACCCACGATTATACAGAACTTCTTGAATTAGTTTTTTCTTATGCAACAGGAAGAGATAGAAATAACTCAGAAAGTTTTATTGGAAATGCAATGAGAAAAATTTTAGAAGCATATGGGACGTTTAATTATAAGCAAAGCATTCATAAATTAACAACAGATCCAATGATTGTAAGTAAAATAGATGATCAATACAGAGATTATTTTGAAAACTTGATGTATAGACTAGTTTTACACGGTGAAAGCCATTTTGAAGATCCAGTCAAAGTTTTGAATATTGATTTCTTTGGTACTATTTCTGATGAAGAACGAGAAAAGACTGCTAGAGATTTATTGGTATTGCTTTATCTTTTAGATGAGGTACATGTTATGAAGCATCTATCAAAAATAGGAGATGCTAAAGAACAGTTTGAAAAATGGAAAAGTGAAATTTCCGTCTAATAAAATAAACTAATAGAAAGGAGAAGAAGGCTAGTTCAAGTATTTGAATTCGAACTAAAAGCGTCCCTTCTCCTGTAAAATCTATAACAGAAAGGAACAAGGGCACTCGTATTCACTAAAACTGAATACGGGCTACAGACTTCCTTAAAATTTAAACTAGAAAAATGAAAACAAGAAAGGTAAGGACTCCAGGTTCCGCAAATTTGAACCCGGATGGAAAGCTTGGAATTTAGATAACTCGCCTTGGATGTAAACATCCTGCATTGGGTTCCTAAATTTCAGTCACTTTCTGGTCGTCCTTAATATCTTAATTATGATCAACCGTTACTCTCGCCCTGAAATGGCGAACATTTGGAGTGAAGAAAATAAATACCGTGCTTGGCTTGAGGTGGAAATCTTGGCTGACGAGGCATGGGCTGAGTTGGGAGAAATCCCTAAGGAAGATGTGGCTTTGATTCGCGAAAAGGCGGACTTTGACATCGACCGTATTTTGGAAATTGAGCAGGAGACTCGCCACGATGTGGTGGCTTTCACGCGTACGGTTTCTGAGACTCTTGGTGAAGAGCGCAAGTGGGTCCACTATGGTTTGACTTCTACCGATGTGGTAGATACAGCCTACGGTTACCTTTACAAACAAGCCAACGACATCATCCGCAAGGATCTTGAAAACTTCACCAACATCATCGCTGACAAAGCGAAAGAACACAAGTTCACCATCATGATGGGGCGTACCCACGGTGTGCACGCTGAGCCTACAACTTTTGGTCTTAAATTGGCGACTTGGTACAGCGAAATGAAGCGCAATATCGAGCGTTTTGAGCATGCGGCTGCTGGTGTAGAAGCTGGTAAAATTTCTGGTGCGGTTGGGAACTTTGCTAACATCCCACCATTCGTTGAAAAATACGTTTGCGACAAATTGGGTATACGTGCTCAAGAAATCTCTACACAGGTGCTTCCTCGTGATCTTCACGCTGAGTACTTTGCAGTTCTTGCCAGCATCGCGACTTCCATCGAGCGTATGGCGACGGAGATCCGTGGTCTGCAAAAGTCTGAACAACGCGAAGTGGAAGAGTTCTTTGCTAAGGGGCAAAAAGGGTCTTCAGCAATGCCTCACAAACGCAACCCTATCGGTTCTGAAAATATGACTGGGCTTGCGCGTGTTATCCGTGGTCACATGATTACAGCCTATGAAAACGTTGCTCTCTGGCACGAACGCGACATTTCCCACTCATCAGCTGAGCGTATCATTACCCCAGATACGACCATTTTGATTGACTACATGCTTAACCGTTTTGGAAATATCGTCAAGAACTTGACAGTCTTCCCAGAAAACATGATCCGCAACATGAATTCAACTTTCGGTCTTATCTTCAGCCAACGCGCTATGTTGACCTTGATTGAAAAAGGCATGACCCGTGAGCAAGCCTATGACTTGGTGCAACCCAAAACGGCCTACTCTTGGGATAATCAAGTCGACTTTAAACCGCTTCTCGAAGCAGATCCAGAGGTGACATCACGACTCACACAAGAAGAAATCGATGAAATCTTCAACCCAGTTTATTACACTAAACGAGTGGATGATATCTTTGAACGTCTTGGATTAGGAGAGTAAAGGTAATGAACGTGGACAATGTACTAGATTGGTTGAGTAATGTAATTAGAACCACACCGGATGGTATAATTCAATCATTAATTGTAAGTATTGTTATGCTAGTTCTTAGAAAAACATTACCTAAACTACCACGGATAGGTTCAAGATTTTCTGGGTGGATTAATAAATTATCACACTTTTTTAACAACAACTCATTAGAAATTTCTGAGAATACAAAAATAATTCCAACTCCTGCATATATTCCAGGAGAGGATTTTCAACTTAAAAGAAAGAAAACTAAGCCTACTCAATATAACAAAAATATGAGCGATTCTGATTTTTGGGGGATGATTATCTTCTATTTAGTACTTATTAGTGGTATTGTTTATATGTTTATGAAGTATATAAATGAAATCTCGCTTGTTTTAAAATGGTATGGTTTAATTCCTCTGCTGACTTCAATTATAATTTTGTTTCTCATTGCAATTAGTTGGCGTATTCAAAAATCTACATTAATTTATCTTTTCTATTCAATCCCTATATCTATACTTACTATTTATTATGGAATTAATCTACTAACAATTTCTGAAGGAATGTCAGCAACCGTAACTGATAGCAGGTTTATTAGCAGTATTTATATAATATTTGGTTTATTGATTGCAGTTGCACAGCAATTTATAGCATATTTTATGATATTTAGAAACTTATTGATTCATTTTGCAAGAAAAAGAAAAGTACCTGAGTGTATAAAAAGGACTATATATAATACATCATTTTTAGAGTCGCAAGTTTTATTAATTATAATGATTATTGTTTTTTCAGTACTATCTTACTTGATGACTTCGGGTATGTTGATTTCGTGGATTCAAAATTATTCAAAATAAGATGATAGGAGTTTAATAATTTAAAAAATCATCTTCAGCCAACGTGCTATGTTGACCTTGATTGAGAAAGGCATGACCCGTGAGCAAGCCTATGACTTGGTGCAGCCCAAAACAGCCTACTCTTGGGACAACCAAGTAGACTTTAAACCACTTCTTGAGGCAGATCCAGAGGTGACATCACGCCTGACTCAAGAGGAAATCGACGAGATCTTCAACCCTCTTTATTACACTAAACGAGTGGATGATATCTTTGAACGTCTTGGACTTGGTGATTAATTAAAAAATAAACAGCGAGGTTCACAATCTCGCTGTTTATTTTTTATCCAAAAGACTTAGTCTTCTTTTCTTTTAGTGAGTCCATAGGCTGCTAGTGTGGCCATGAGTCCTGTGACTACTAGTCCTACAGAATGGTGACTTCCTGTTTCAGGAAGTTTTTTCTCTGTTGCCACAGGAGCTGGACCTTGAGGAAGAGCTTTGTTTTCCTCAGCAGGAACAGTTGTTGGAGCCGATTTTCCTGGAATCTCTAGTACTGGTTTTTTTTCTGTCGCAGGAGTTGGCACACTTGGGATTTCTTGTGCTGGTTTTTCTTCTTTGAAAGCTGCTTGTCCGTTTTCATCGCCTACATGTGTTACCAGAGTTCCGACTTCGACTATTTGTGTAACGGCTTCCTGTGCTACGATACTGGTAACCAATGTTTTAACTTCCGATCCATCAGCAGCAGTAGTCACAGAGTAGAAATGGCTACGACGACCGTTTACACCTTCTGTTACGACACGGGATTGACCTTTAGGCAATTGATCAGTTTCACGAGTGATGGTTGTGAATGGAATTACTTCCTCTTGGAGATCTAGTCTAGGTTTTGCTTCAGTAGTTGCTGCAAGACCATTTTCATCACCCTTGTGAGTTACAGGAGCACCAACTTCGACAACTTGGTTCACAGCTTCTTTGGTTACCTGGCTATCAAGAACGGTTTCTGTTGATTTCCCATTTTCTGTAAGAACAGATACGTAAGAAGTACGTTCACCTAGAACTCCAGCTTTGACAACTTTTTCTTGTCCAGCTGGGAGATTTGGATTGTCTTTCTTGATAACTTCAAACGGGATTTCTTCTGTCTTCACAAGAAGTTCTGGTCGGTTTTCAATGTTAGCAGCCAGTTCATTTTCATCTAGGCTTCCTAAGTGAGTAGCAGCTGGTTTAAGACCTTTAAGGGCAGTCTTTAGTTTATCTACTAGTGCGTCTAGTTCAGCTTGTTTGCTGCGGTTGAGGTTAAAGTTCAGTCCATCTTTTGCTGCCTTGAGTGCGGCTAGGCTTTCTGTACTGTATCCGTCTAAGTTAGTCGGAATTTTAGCTAATTCTTCGCGGAGAGCATTATAATTAGCACGGAAGTAGTCTTTGTTGTGGTCTGCAAAGGCAGTCATGAGTTCAAAGATTTCTTCTTCCTTGTACTCAGCGCTTGGTTTGTCTGCCCAAATAGCTAACATACTACCGACTGTTGGAAGGTCTACTTCAGGATATTTGGTAGAAGCAAGTTGATTGAATGGAACTTTACCAGAATTTTCAACTGCTTTTGAAAGAGGGTAGGCTTCATCTTGTTTGTGATTTCCTATAACATAGTACCAATCTCCGTTGGTATTAAGGAACTTATAGCCCTTGCTTGCGAGGTATTGAGGTGATGCAAGATTGTAGCCCCACCATCCTTTAGACCAGTAAGAAATCAAGACATCTTTGTCAAACTGAACATCGTCCTTGTCCTCATAGTAGAAGCCATCGTTGAAGGCCATTGGTTGTAGCCCTCTTTCCTTAGCCATAGCAGCTAGACTGTTAGAATAGTCTGCGAACTTGTTATAGAGTCCATACCATTTGAGGTAGTACCACCCTTGGGCGTTGGTCGCATCATTGGCATATTCATCTGTACCATAGTTGAAAATCTTTGATTTATCAGCAAAGTAATCCATGTATTTACCGATAAGGGCTTTGGTAAAGTTAAGGGCTTCTTGATTTTCAAGGTCCATGGTTGTTTTTGAAACTTTATCAAAGTTGGCTTGAGGATTCTTGATGCCAAGTTTTTCCATGGCAACCAGCATGGCATCCATATGTCCAGGACTATTTATAGCGGGGATTAGACCAATACCTTTTTCCTTAGCGTATTGAACAAGCTCTGTCACTTCTGCCTGTGTCAACGCAGTACCGTTTGGATCGTCGTAGTAAGCTTTCGTTCCTTCGATAATAGCTTTTTTAACGTCATCACTAGCATAAGTTTTTCCGTTGGCAGTAATGGTCATATCATCGAGTAGGAAACGAAGACCATCATTTCCTAGAAGGAGATGGGCATCAGAATAGCCGAGCTCGCTCGCCTTGTCTACGATGCGTTTGAGTTGATCTAAAGAGAAGTATTTACGACCTGCATCGATGGAAATGACTTTATTCTTATTAAGTTTTTCAAGTTCTCGTTTAGCATCTTCCTCTTTTTGAGCTTCTGGGGTGAAGCTTAGCTGACTAACAGCTTCTTGAAGTTTTGCGATTGCTTGGTCAATCGTGTCTTGTTGAGCACGGCTGAGATTGCTATCAAGTGAACGGATGACTTTTTCAGCTTCTTTGACAGCATTAACGCTTTCTGTTGTGTAGCGCTTGAGGTCTGCTGGAATTTCTTTTAGTGCTTGTTCAGCAGACTGGTAGTCTGCAGCGAAGTATTCAGCATTGGCATTTGCAAAATGACGCATGAGTTTGAAGAGGCGAGATGGGGAATAGCGTGCAGATGGAGTATCGGCCCAAGCCGCTACCATACCACCGATGATTGGGACATCAGCTCCTTCCGTTTTTGGTACAGAAGTGATTGGTGTGTTTTTAATACCATTGAGACCCTGATCGAGATTGTACCAACCTTGGCCATCAGCGTTTCGTCCAAGAACGTAGTACCAAGCATCATTGGTATTAAGGATTTGGTGCCCTTTTTCAGCTAGTAGTTTAGAAGAAGCGACGTCGTAACCTCCCCAACCACCAGTCCACATGGAAACGATGATGTCTTTGTCAAAGCTACCAAAGCTTGTATCGCTATTGTAGTAGATACCATCGTTAAAGGCCATTGGTTTGAGACCGTGAGATTTTACAATACGAGCAAGGTCATTGGCGTAAGAGATGAATTTCTCATATCCTTTTTCAGGGTAACCTTCATTTGGATAATATTTATCAGCTTGAAGCACACTCCAACCTTTAGCATTTGTTGCATCATTGGCGTATTCATCTAGTCCAATGTTGAAAATTTCAGATTTTTTAGAGAAGTAGTTAGCGTATTTGTCAATCAGAGTTTTTGTAAACTCAACTGCTTGTTTATTATTTAAGTCAACAGTTCGTTCAGATTTTTTACCAAAATAATCAAAGTTAGGATTTTCAATACCCAGTTCTTTCATGGCATTGAGAATGGCATCCATATGTCCAGGACTATTGACAGTTGGAATCACTCCAATACCCTTGTCTTTGGCATAATTAATCAAATCTGTCATCTGACTTTCAGTTAGATGGTTACCATTTGGATCATCGTAATAAGCGTTTGTTCCATGTTCAATGGCGCGTTTGACATCATCACTTGAGTAGGTTTTATCGCCCACTTTTATAGACATATCATCCAACATGAAACGGAGACCATCGTTACCTACTAAGAGATGGAGGTCTGTATAACCATATTCTTTCGCCTTATCGATAATTTCTTTGAGCTGCTCAGGTGAGAAATATTTACGTCCAGCGTCAATTGAAACGATTTTTCGTTTAGCTAATTTTCCATTTTGAGTTGTAGCGCGTTCCTTTCCTGCCTCTGTTGTTGGTTTATCAGTTTCTGCTTTCGTCTCATCTTTTTTCGCTGGTTTATCCTTGTCAGCTTCTGACTTATCAGTCTTAACTATATTAGACTCTTTAGAATCAGCATCTTTTAGCTCTTCCTTTTTAGGACTAAGATCCTCTGACTTTTTATCAGAAATTTCTTTTTCAGCAGAAGTTGGAGTTGCTACTTCTTCTTTCTCACTAGGAGTTGAACTCACTTCCTCTTGCGCTTGCGGTTTTTCTTCTGTTTTTGGAAGATTCGCTAGCTTATCAGTAGATGGAGTTTCTGCTTCCACAGTTTTTGGAGCTTCTGGTTGAATCTCTGCTTTAGGTGTTTCCTCAGTAGTCAGATTTTCAGATGCTTGAGGGGAATCGGAAACCGTATGGATGGTCGGTTGGTTTTCCGTAGTAGTGGGAGTAACTCCATCGGCTGCAACAGCTTGTGCTTGGAAAGCAAATCCTATTAGAACAGAAGCTGCTCCTACCGCGTATTTACGAATGGAAAAACGCTGTTGTTTTTCATGTTTCATTGCAAAACCTCCTGATTGCATTTTAATATTGATAACGTTTACACAATTCAACAATTTTATTTTATTTGTTACGTTAACAGGAGTCAAGTAGGATTACTTTAAAACTATAATAAGTATAAAAACTAATAAAAATTAAGCATACAATTCTATTTATTAACATATCTATAGGTAGTGTAATTCGATCTTATTTCTATAAAATATTCTACAAAATATAGAAGGTCATACAAAAAAAGTAAGCGTTTTTTTTTATTGTGGTATAATATGTATAGAAAAAAGCCCAAGCAAGGCTCAGGCTTTCTTCTTAGTGATCACGGTCACATGAAATGAATTTGATTTTGTAATAATCCGCTCGTTTATAAGTTTCGCTGTAAGCGAGAACTTGACCAGTAGACTCTAGCTTAGTAGTCTTGGTTTGTAAAACGGTTGGGAATTGCTCATCGACTCCGAGGACCGAAGCCGCATGTTCTGGAGTTGGAAATGCTATTTCATTGATTTCTTCAAAATGTTCATCATTCATGTGAATGTGGTAATCTGATTTGAAACGGTTATAGATAGAACTATAATATTCAAGATTTGGATAATTTGCGTTGATGTATTGTTCTGGGATATATGATGTGTGGTAGATGTATGCGACACCATTTGTTTCGCGGACACGTTCAATCTTGTAGTAGAACTGATCACCACGTAATCCAAGTTTTTCCAAGTAGTTTAGTTTATTTCCGCGTTCAATAGAAAGGACGGTCACCTTATCATCTTTAGTTTCAAAAACTTCTACATCTGAAAACTCTACGAGTTTGTGTTTGCGTGCGCGTGAAACGAATGTACCCTTTCCTTGTTGGCGGACAATATAACCATCTTTGGCAAGGTCGTTTAAGGCACGGACAACTGTGATAGAACTAACATCATACATTGCAATCAATTCAGCTTCAGTGTAAAATTTATCTCCACTGGCGAATTGACCAGAGATGATTTTGTTCTTTAATTCGTCTTTTATATATTGATATTTTGGAATTGCCATAATTTCACCTCGATTTTCCTTCTCCGTTAAAGATTTTACCATAAAAACGGAAAGAATAGTAGTCTTTTGAATAAAAAAATTAGAATAATAGACTATAAGGTTAATTTACATATAAAAAAGGAGATTTTATACATTTTTATACATGCTAGCTATTTGAAGCTCTATGTCTGTAAAATCTATATCTTTATAATTTTTTTGTGTAAAAGTTGGTAAAAAATGAAAAAAATTGTGAAAACCTATTGACAAATGCAGGATATTGAGATATATTTACTATATCAATAAATGAAAGCGTGAACTTTAATTGTCAGAAGGTAATAATATGACACGATTTGAGATTAGGGACGATTTCTATTTAGATGGAAAACCGTTCAAGATTCTGTCCGGCGCCATTCATTATTTTAGGATTCCGCCAGAAGATTGGTCTCATTCGCTCTACAACTTGAAGGCTCTTGGTTTTAACACGGTAGAGACTTACGTTGCTTGGAATCTACACGAACCCCGTGAGGGTGAGTTTAACTTTGAAGGAGCTCTGGATTTGGAGAGATTTCTCCAAATAGCACAAGATTTAGGCCTCTATGCTATTGTACGTCCGTCACCATTTATCTGTGCGGAGTGGGAATTTGGTGGTTTACCGGCTTGGCTCTTAACCAAAGATATGAGGATTCGTTCATCAGACCCAGCCTATATTGAAGCTGTCGGTCGCTACTATGACCAGCTCTTATCACGACTGGTCCCACATTTGTTGGACAAGGGTGGCAATATCCTTATGATGCAGGTTGAAAATGAGTATGGTTCTTACGGAGAAGATAAGGCTTACCTGAGAGCGATTCGACAGTTGATGGAAGAGCGTGGCGTAACCTGTCCCCTCTTTACATCAGACGGTCCATGGAGAGCAACTCTGAAAGCTGGAACCTTAATCGAAGATGATCTCTTTGTAACAGGGAACTTTGGTTCTAAGGCACCTTACAACTTTTCACAGATGCAGGAATTCTTTGACGAGCATGGCAAGAAATGGCCACTTATGTGTATGGAGTTCTGGGATGGTTGGTTCAACCGTTGGAAAGAACCGATTATCACACGGGATCCAAAAGAATTGGCAGATGCAGTTCGAGAGGTTTTGGAACAAGGCTCCATCAATCTGTACATGTTCCATGGTGGTACAAACTTTGGCTTCATGAATGGTTGCTCAGCTCGAGGAACTTTGGACTTGCCACAAGTTACATCGTATGACTACGACGCTCTTCTTGATGAAGAAGGGAATCCAACTGCCAAATATCTGGCAGTTAAGAAGATGATGGCAACACATTTCCCAGAGTATCCGCAGTTGGAACCACTCTACAAAGAGAGTATGGAGTTGGATGCTATTCCACTGGTTGAAAAAGTTTCCTTGTTTGAAACCTTAGATAGCTTGTCTAGTCCGGTAGAAAGTCTCTATCCTAAAAAGATGGAGGAGTTGGGACAAAGTTATGGCTACTTACTCTATCGAACAGAAACAAACTGGGATGCAGAAGAAGAAAGACTTCGTATCATTGATGGTCGAGATAGAGCTCAGCTTTATGTCGATGGTCAGTGGGTTGAAACCCAATATCAGACAGAAATTGGGGAAGATATTTTCTATCAAGGAGAAAAGAAAGCGCTGTCTAGATTGGATATCTTGGTAGAAAATATGGGGCGTGTCAACTATGGTCACAAGTTCTTAGCGGACACGCAACGTAAGGGAATTCGTACAGGGGTTTGTAAGGATTTGCATTTCTTACTAAACTGGAAACACTATCCACTCCCTCTAGACAATCCTGATAACATTGATTTTTCAAAAGGATGGACAGAAGGACAACCAGCCTTTTACGCTTATGACTTTACAGTTCAAGAGCCAAAAGATACTTACCTAGACTTGTCTGAGTTTGGTAAGGGAGTTGCCTTTGTCAATGGGCAGAATCTAGGACGTTTTTGGAATGTCGGCCCAACACTCTCGCTTTATATCCCTCATAGCTATCTCAAGGAAGGTGCCAACCGCATCATCATCTTTGAAACAGAGGGTGAATATAAAGAAGAGATTCATTTAACTCGTAAACCTACACTAAAACACATAAAGGGGGAAAACTTATGACAATTGTAGGATGCCGTATCGATGGACGTTTGATCCACGGACAAGTAGCCAATCTTTGGGCTGGGAAACTAAATGTTTCACGTATTATGGTTGTAGATGATGAAGTTGTCAACAACGACGTTGAAAAGAGTGGTTTGAAACTAGCGACACCACCAGGTGTAAAATTGAGTATTTTGCCAATTGAGAAAGCGGCAGCCAATATTCTTGCTGGTAAATACGATAGCCAACGTCTCTTTATCGTGGCTCGTAAACCAGACCGTTTCCTTGGTTTGGTAGAAGCAGGTGTACCACTTGAAACCCTTAATGTTGGGAATATGTCTCAAACACCAGAAACTCGCGCTATCACACGTTCTATCAACGTAGTGGATAAGGATGTGGAAGATTTCCACAAATTGGCAGAAAAAGGTGTTAAACTTACTGCTCAAATGGTTCCAAATGATCCAATTTCAGACTTTTTGAGCTTATTAAAATAGGAAAAAATTTTTAGGAGGTCATTGTTATGATACAATGGTGGCAAATTTTACTTCTCACTTTGTACTCAGCTTATCAAATCTGTGATGAGTTGACGATCGTTTCATCTGCAGGTTCCCCTGTATTTGCTGGTTTCATTACTGGTTTAATTATGGGAGATGTGACTACTGGTCTGCTTATCGGTGGTAACTTGCAATTGTTCGTTCTTGGGGTTGGTACCTTCGGTGGTGCTTCTCGTATCGACGCAACTTCTGGTGCGGTTCTTGCGACAGCCTTCTCTGTTTCACAAGGAATTGATACAGCACTTGCGATTACAACAATCGCTGTGCCAGTAGCAGCTCTCTTGACTTACTTCGACGTTCTTGGACGTATGACAACTACTTTCTTCGCTCACCGTGTGGATGCTGCAATCGAACGCTTTGACTATAAAGGTATCGAACGCAACTACCTACTTGGTGCGATTCCTTGGGCTTTATCTCGTGCCCTTCCAGTCTTCTTCGCGCTTGCCTTTGGTGGTGCCTTTGTACAATCAGTAGTAGACTTAGTTGAAGCCTACAAATGGGTTGCGGATGGTTTGACACTTGCAGGTCGTATGCTTCCAGGTCTTGGATTTGCAATCTTGCTTCGTTACCTTCCAGTTAAACGTAACCTTCACTACCTTGCAATGGGATTTGGTTTGACAGCTATGTTGACTGTTCTTTACTCATATGTAACAGGTCTTGGTGGAGCTGTTGCGGGTATCCTTGGTACTCTTCCTGCTGATGTTGCTGAAAAAATTGGCTTTGCTAACAACTTCAAAGGTTTGTCTATGATCGGTATCTCTATCGTAGGTATCTTCCTTGCAGTTGTTCACTTTAAGAATAGCCAAAAAGTAGCTGTAGCAGCACCTTCTACACCATCAGAAAGTGGGGAAATCGAAGATGACGAATTCTAATTACAAACTTACAAAAGAAGATTTTAATCAAATCAACAAACGTAGCTTGTTTACTTTCCAATTAGGTTGGAACTACGAACGTATGCAAGCTTCTGGTTACCTTTACATGATCTTACCTCAATTGCGTAAAATGTATGGGGATGGAACTCCTGAATTGAAAGAAATGATGAAAGTTCATACTCAATTCTTCAATACTTCGCCATTCTTCCATACCATTATCGCTGGTTTTGACCTTGCCATGGAAGAAAAAGATGGTGTAGGTTCAAAAGATGCCGTTAACGGTATCAAGACAGGTTTGATGGGACCATTCGCTCCTCTTGGAGATACAATCTTTGGTTCCCTTGTACCTGCTATCATGGGGTCAATCGCAGCAACTATGGCTATCGCTGGCCAACCATGGGGTATCTTCCTTTGGATCGCAGTTGCAGTAGCGTATGACATCTTCCGTTGGAAACAGTTGGAATTTGCCTACAAAGAAGGGGTTAACCTTATCAACAACATGCAAAGTACTTTGACAGCTTTGATTGACGCTGCATCTGTACTTGGTGTCTTCATGATGGGTGCTCTTGTAGCAACAATGATCAACTTTGAAATTTCTTACAAATGGGCAATCGGTGAGAAAATGATTGACTTCCAAGACATCTTGAACTCAATCTTCCCACGCTTGCTTCCAGCAATCTTTACTGCCTTTATCTTCTGGTTGCTTGGTAAGAAAGGTATGAACTCTACTAAAGCTATCGGTATTATTATCGCACTTGCCTTGGCTCTATCTGCCTTTGGTAAATTTGTACTTGGAATGGGCGCATAATTTATGGCTAAATCATTAATTTTGGTGAGTCATGGTCGCTTCTGTGAAGAACTTAAAGGTAGCACTGAAATGATTATGGGCCCACAAGACAACATTCATGCAGTGGCTCTTCTTCCAGAAGATGGCCCAGAAGAATTTACTGCAAAATTTGATGCTGCTATTGAAGGATTGGATGATTTCCTAGTCTTTGCGGATCTTCTCGGTGGAACACCATGTAACGTGGTAAGTCGTTTGATTATGGAAGGTCGTGATATTGACCTTTACGCAGGGATGAATCTTCCAATGGTGATTGAATTTATCAATGCGAGTCTTACAGGCGCAGATGCGGACTATAAGAGCCGTGCTGCAGAAAGCATCGTGAAAGTCAATGACCTGTTAGCGGGCTTCGATGATGACGAAGATGAATAAGATGTGACAACGTGAAAATCGTTAGAACATTTTATATAGAATATACATGGGAATGGGGCTTACTCCCATTCCCATCTTTAATAGAAAAAGAGGAACTCAATGCTACATTATACAAAAGAAGACTTACTCGAGTTGGGTGCAGAAATCACTACACGTGAAATCTACCAACAGCCTGATGTATGGAAAGAAGCTTTTGAATCTTATCAAGCAAAGCGTGAAGAAATTGCAGCCTTCCTACAAGGAATTGCTGATAAACATGACTATATCAAGGTTATCTTGACAGGTGCTGGAACTTCTGCTTATGTGGGAGATACCTTGGTACCTTACTTTAAGGAAGTCTACGACGAACGCAAATGGAATTTCAATGCTATTGCGACCACAGATATTGTTGCCAATCCAGAAACTTATTTGAAAAAAGATGTGGCAACTGTCCTAGTATCTTTTGCTCGTAGTGGTAACTCGCCTGAAAGTGTGGCGACTGTTGATTTAGCCAAATCCTTGGTGGATGAGCTTTATCAAGTGACGATTACGTGTGCAGCGGATGGTGAGTTGGCTCTTCAAGCCCATGGTGATGACCGCAATCTTTTGCTTTTGCAACCAGCTGCTTCTAATGATGCTGGCTTTGCCATGACTTCTAGCTTTACGTCTATGATGTTAACAGCTCTCTTGGTCTTTGATCCTACAGAATTTGCTGTGAAAGCTGAACGTTTTGAAGTTGTGACTAGTCTTGCACGTAAAGTTTTAGACAATGCAGAAGATGTCAAAGAGCTTGTTGATTTAGACTTTAACCGTGTCATCTACCTTGGTGCGGGTCCTTTCTTTGGACTTGCTCATGAAGCTCAGCTCAAGATTTTGGAACTAACTGCTGGTCAAGTTGCGACCATGTATGAAAGCCCAGTCGGCTTCCGTCACGGTCCAAAATCTCTTATCAACGAAAATACAGTTGTTTTGGTCTTTGGTACAACAACAGACTACACTCGCAAGTACGACTTGGACTTGGTTCGTGAAGTTGCTGGTGATCACATTGCTCGTCGTGTTGTGCTTTTGAGTGATCAAGCCTTTGGTCTTGAAAATGTCAAAGAAGTGGCCCTTGGTTGTGGCGGTGTCTTGAATGATATTTACCGTGTCTTCCCTTACATCGTTTATGCCCAACTCTTTGCCCTATTGACTTCACTCAAGGTAGAAAATAAACCAGATACACCGTCTCCTACTGGTACAGTAAACCGTGTGGTACAAGGTGTTATCATCCACGAATATCAAAAGTAAGACAGTGTTTATGAATTCTTGACACGAGGATTTGTAAATTATCAGATAAACCATAGATTGTCAAGGCGCTTTCTATGGTTTGTTTGCTTGAGAGAAATAGTAAAAGGAGAACAGAATGAAAGCATACACAGAGCGTGTATTTGGAAATGTTGAGGGCAAGGATGTCTTGGCCTATCGTTTTGAGACTGACGGTGGTTACCAGCTTGAGGTCATGACTTATGGTGCGACTATCTTGCGTTATGTCACGCCTGACAAGGCTGGAAATTTTGCCAACGTTATTTTGGGATTTGATGACTTTGATAGCTATGTAGGCAATAGTCCCAAGCATGGAGCGAGTGTAGGTCCTGTAGCAGGACGTATTGCAGGTGCGACCTTTGAGCTTAATGGCAAGACCTATGACCTTGAAGTCAACAATGCTAGCAACTGTAACCACAGTGGTTCAACTGGTTGGGATTCTAGCTTGTTTGAACTAGTTGAATTGAGCGACCATGGCTTGACTCTCTACACAGAGCGTACAGATGGGACAGGAGGGTTCCCTGGAAATCTCAAGATTTGGATCAGTTATCACTTAGAAGAAAATGGAGCTTACGAGGTTAGCTATAAAGTAACAACTGATCAAGATACGCTGGTCAATCCAACTAACCACAGCTATTTTAACTTGTCTGGTGATTTCACGCATACGATTGACCGCCATGTCTTCCAGCTAAATACTGAGGGCATTTATCCAATCGCTCCCGACGGTGTTCCGGCCAAAACTCCAGATGCCAATCGTGACGTAGTAAAACACATCTACAATGGTGCCTTGTTGAAAGACATCTTTGCAGAAGAAGATGAGCAAATCCAACTGGTATCTGGTTTGGATCATCCATTTGCCCTTCCTGCAGGTCATGACAATGCTGGATTCCTTTATGACCAAAATTCAGGTCGCTTCCTGCTCTTCAAGACAGAGGCTCCTTGTTTTGTTGTCTATACAGCAAACTTTGTGGATGAAAGTGTCATCATAGGAGGTCGACCAATGGTACAGCACAATGGGATTGCCCTTGAAGCGCAAGCTTTACCAGATGCTATTCACAGTGACCTCAAAGACCAAGTCATTCTCAAAGCCGGTCAAACTTTCACAAGTAAGACACGTTATGAACTTGTTGTGAAATAAAGGATGAAGATTCTACTTTTCGGGGTGAGTTTTATTTACCTCATGACATTAGTAGAAATGGGCAAATAGTAGGGGAATATGATATAATCTAATAGTGAAAATACCTGTCCTATCTAGAGGATAAAAGGAGAAAAAGATGAAGAAAATTGTATTTGCTAGCGCCTTGGCTTTGACCTTGGCTGGAGCAGTTTTGACAACTGATGTTTTTGCTAATGACAGATTGGTGGCAACACAATCTGCTGATGGTAGAAATGAAAATGTTTTGAGTTCAGAAGTGTTAAATCCTTCTAGTGGCAATGTTTTAGTTGGGATTAAGGGAGAATTTTTAACCCCAGATAAACAAGCTATTTTGGATGCGATCAATAAGATTCGTAAGGAAGCAGCTGATGAAGGTTTGGTAGATAAGTATGTCCCTATCAAATGGTCTACTGATCTTGAGAAAACTGCTTTTGTACGCGCTACTGAGGTGTCAGTAACTCTGAAACCTGAGCGTCTTTCTACGAAAGAAATCTGGACTGCTTTTCCATCTAGTAATAATATAAGAGGAGAAGCTTTAGATGTGAACTATGAAGGTTTTCTAAAAGCAATTGAAAACTGGCATGCTGAAAAGGCGAATTATGTAGCGAAAAAGAAGGGTGGAACATCTAAAGAATTTACAGGTTATTATGAGGTTCTGATCAATTCTAAATTTACCTATGTGGGTCTCGCGGCTTTTAGAAATGCAGCTAGTTCTCAGAAAGTGGCAACGATTTCTATAGCTTTAGGTGATGATGCTTCTTCAGAGGAATTGGCTGGTGGATATGGTTCTGCTATTCAGTATACAGAAGTGACTGCATCAAACCTTTCAACAGTTAAAAGTAAAGCTACGGTTGTAGAAAAACCGCTGAAAGATTTTAGAACATCTACATCTAGTCAGTCTGGTTGGGTGAAGTCTAATGGAAAATGGTATTTTTATGAGTCTGGTGATGTGAAGACAGGCTGGGTGAAAACAGGTGGTAAATGGTACTACTTGAATGATTTAGGTGTCATGCAGACTGGATTTGTAGAAGTTGATGGAGCATGGTATTTCCTTGATAGTTCTGGCGCGATGTTTACAGGCTGGGGAACAGATGGTAGCAGATGGTTCTATTTTGATGGTTCAGGAGCTATGAAGACAGGCTGGTATAAGGAAAATGGTACTTGGTATTATCTTGATCAATCAGGTATAATGAAGACAGGTTGGTTTAAAGTTGGTCAATACTGGTACTATGCATATGGTTCAGGAGCTTTGGCTGTGAACACAACAACACCAGATGGTTATCGTGTAAATGGTAATGGTGAATGGGTAAACTAGGCTGAAGATAGTAAGTCATAGGTAAAGTATTCATCTTACTTAGCAAAAAGAATGAACGATAAGAAAGAGGTTGATGGTACACATTGGCCTCTTTTTGTTAGAATAGAGGCTTCAAGTTGTCTGACTTGACTTTCTTGATGGATATTATATAATAGTTGTAACAAAAACAATTACAACCAGAAAAGAGAACCATTTATGACCTATGAATACAAGAGCCACATTTATTTAGCAGAGGCAGTTTTAAATGTAAAGGACTTGGCAAGTCAAACAGCCTTTTATCAGCAAATTATTGGTTTAGAAATCTTATCTCAAACTGAGACAGAGGTCATTCTGGGACTTGGTGGAAAAGCCTTGGTACAGCTGATTCAAGCACAAGAGAGTGGAGAAGTAAGAGAACATTATGGTCTTTACCATCTGGCTATTCTCTTGCCCACACGAAAGGCTTTGGCTGATGTCTTGAAACACCTGACAGATTTACAGATTCCTCTTGTCGGCGGTGCAGACCACGGTTACAGTGAAGCTATTTACTTGGAAGATTTGGAGGGAAATGGCATTGAACTCTATCGAGATAAGCCAGTTTCCACATGGGATATTCGAGAAGATGGACGCATTATCGGAGTGACGGAGGCTCTTGCGGCGCAGGATATCTATGAGTTGGGGGAAAGAGTAGAGCCCTTTATCCTAGCAGATGGTACGAGAATGGGCCATATTCATCTTTCTGTCAAGGATAGTCGAAAGTCTAGTCAGTTTTATCAAAAGGTGTTAGGACTAGAGGATAAATTCAGTGTGCCTAGCGCTAGTTGGATTGCAGCTGGGGACTACCATCATCATTTGGCAGTCAACGAATGGGGTGGGAAAGGTCTGGCTCCGCGTAAACAAGGCCTGCCAGGCTTGGCCTACTATGTCATTGAAGTCGCACATAAAGAAGAACTGTTAACGATTGCGCAACGAGCACAAGAAGTTGATACACCAATCAAATGGCTGACATCGAGCCGGTTGGAAATCACAGACCCAGATGGAATTGTGACTCGTATTCGTTTAGTAAGGTAAAATTAGGAATTTCTAATAAGTTATAAGTATTGCTAGTTTGCTTTTTGAACGGTCTTTGATAACAGAGCTGCGTGAGCTGGACAGGCGAGAATTTTGACAAAGGAGCTGATTAGAGATATAATGAAGAAAAATCGAGCAAGGAAAAAGAAATGACAAATTCAAAGTATATTACTCGTTTGAAACGTTCAGAGGGCCAGTTGCGTGGGATTCAAAAGATGATTGAAGAAGATCGTGACTGTGCTGATATTGTAACGCAATTGACTGCAGTGAAATCTAGTGTGGAGCGCGTGATTGAGATGATAATTACCGAAAACCTTACTGAATGTATCAATCAGCCACTAGATGATCCTGAAGCTCAAAAGGAACGCCTAGAAAAGGCTATCCGATACTTGATTAAACGGAAATAAAGAGATGAGAGTTGCAAAAGTCTATTTACTATTAGAATAGTTTAATGTGAGTCAAAAGAAGTTGTAAAAAATCTTTAAAATTAAAAAAATGCATACTATCAGGTGTTGAAAAACTTGATAGTATGCATTTTATTGTGGAGAAATTTACTTCACTTTCTCCTGAAATTGAGTTTTTGCTCAGTTCCTCTTGATTATTCTACTTGACCTGGCCAAGCATTCATACCACCTTCTACATTGGTAACGGTGAGGCCTTGGGAACTGAGAAATTGGCAGGCAGATGCAGAGCGGACTCCTCCTTGACAGATGACATGGTATTCATGGTCAGGTTTGAGTTCTTTGTAGCCCTGCTCTAAGGTACTTAATGGAAGATTTTTGGCACCTGGTGCATGTCCTGCTTTGAATTCATGTGCTTCACGGACATCGATAAGTTCTAGATTTTCATTTTGATATTTTTCATAAAAGTCAGCCATGCTGATATTAGTTTCCATATTCTACTCCTTCTGGCTTAGCCATTTTGTATAGTGAATAAGCGCCGTCAAGGTTTTGGACGGTAAATCCTGCTTGTTTGAGGATACGCTCTGCGATATAGCTGCGCAAACCACTGTGGCAGCTAACGATGTAGACTTGGTTCTTGTCCAGTTCGTCCAAGCGTTCCCGTAGTTCGTTTAGGGGGATGTGGATGGTATCTACTTTGAGTCGACCACTCTGAAATTCGCCACTTGTCCGTACATCAAGGAATTTCTTTCCCTTAGCTAGTTCGTCTTCGAGCTGGTACCATTGAACATTGTCGCTGAGACCTTCGATAAGATTCAAGGCTGCGTAGCCCAGCATATTGACGGGATCCTTGGCAGAGCCAAATGGTGGCGCATAGGTGAACTCCAATTCTGGCAAGTCAAAGACGGTGAGATTTCCCTTGATAGCAGTTGCCAGGATATCGATTCGTTTGTCAACGCCTTTCTTCCCGACTCCTTGGGCACCGTAGATTTTTCCAGTGGTTGGGTCAAAGAGGAGCTTCAAGGTCATATCAGTAGCGCCTGGATAATAACCAGCGTGGTCTTTCCCACTGACATGAAGGGCCTTGTAAGGAAGTTGATTCATGCTAAGGATACGCTCGCTGAGACCAGTCGAAGCTGCTGTCATATCAAAGGCACGAACGATAGCAGTGCCGATACTTCCCTTGTTTGTACGTTCTAGTCCTGCGATGACGTCTGCCACTTGGCGTCCCTGACGATTGGCAGGAGAAGCGAGAGAGATGAGAGCATCTTGGCCCGTAATCTCTTGCTTGACGACGATGGCATCCCCAACTGCAAAAATATCTTTTTGACTGGTTTCATAATGTTCGTCGACCAGGATTCCGCCACGAAGTCCCAGTTCAATCCCCGCAGATTTAGCTAGTCCGTTTTCAGGTTCAACACCGACAGAAAGGATGGTGAGGTCAGAAGTGATCTTTTGACCGTTTTCGAGAACGATGACTTTTCCTTGGTCTTCAAATCGAACCGCAGACTGAGAAGTGATGATGCGAACGCCATTTTTGACCAATTCTGCTTGGACAAAGGCTGCCATTTCCTGATCTAATGGCGGCAAGACATGGGGTGCTTTCTCCACGATAGTAACTTGCAATCCACGTTTCGCTAGGTTTTCAGCCATTTCAAGTCCGATAAAGCCTGCACCGATAACGACAGCTTCTTTTGGATGATTGTCCAAGGCTGCCATAATTTCATCGAGATCGGGAACGTTGCGGAGCGTGTAGGCATTCTTAGCTTCTGCCAAGCCTTCAATGGTAGGAACAAATGGTTTAGCTCCTGGGGAGAGGATCAGCTTGTCGTAGCTTTCTATGAATTCCTGTCCATCGTGTCGCACCGTCACAGTGTGTTCTGCTGGGGAAATACTGATGACCTCGTGAAATGGTCGCACGTCCAGATTAAAGCGTGCCTTGAGACTTTCAGGAGTTTGGACCAATAAACTATCACGGTTTGCAATTTCTCCTGAAACATAGTAAGGAAGCCCGCAGTTTGCAAAGGAAACAAAGGGACCTTTCTCAAAAATAGTGATTTCAGCGTCTTCCATAAGACGTCTGAGACGGGTTGCTGCTGACATTCCGCCTGCAACTCCCCCGACAATGATAATTTTCATTGGTTTTCTCCTTTATGCTTCTAGATGACTTTTCCTGTCCAAGCGCTCATACCGCCTCGGACATTGATGACATCGTAGCCTTTTTTCTTTAGCTTTTTAGCAGCCATCTTACTACGCACACCAGAATGACAAATGACATAAAGTGTTTCTTTTGTCGCCGGTGTGTAGGAACCAATTTCGGTTAGAGGAACATTTTTGGCATTTTTGATATGACCTCTACGAAATTCCATCGGCGTTCGAACATCCAGTAGCTGAATTGGTTCCTTGAGTTTAGCTTCTAACTCGCTGGTAGAAATACTGTCAATTTTTGTAAATAAGTGAAACATAGGCACCTCCAAATATACCCTTATGGGGTATATTAAACCATGAAGTCAAGCTTTTGTCAAGCAAGTTGTTTTGACTTGGTGGAGATTGGTTGCGATTGTATTGTTTTTCTCCTCGGTTCCTCAGCTTCCTCCTTGACATTCGGTCCGCTTTTGATACAATAGTACAAAATTAGAGGAGGTATTCTATGATTCAAAAACACGCTATTCCTATTTTAGAGTTTGATGATAATCCTGAGGCAGTCATTATGCCGAATCATGAAGGCTTGGATTTAAAGTTACCAAAGAAGTGCATCTATGCATTTTTGGAAGAGGAGATTGACCGCTATGCGAGGGAAGTAGGGGCGGACTGTGTTGGCGAATTCTTTTCTGCCACCAAGACCTATCCAGTCTATGTCGTGAACTACAAGGGCGAGGAAGTCTGTCTGGCTCAGGCACCTGTCGGCTCCGCTCCAGCGGCTCAGTTTATGGATTGGTTGATTGGATATGGTGTGGAGCAGATTATTTCAACCGGAACCTGTGGTGTGCTGGCTGATATAGAAGAAAATGCCTTTCTAGTCCCTGTTCGCGCTCTGCGAGATGAAGGAGCTAGTTATCACTATGTGGCGCCTTCTCGTTATATGGAAATTCAGGCAGAGGCTATTACTGCCATTGAGCGAGTGTTGGAAGCCATAGGGATTCCCTATGAAGAAGTCATGACCTGGACGACAGATGGTTTTTACCGAGAAACGGCTGAAAAGGTGGCTTATCGTAAGGAAGAGGGCTGTGCTGTTGTGGAGATGGAGTGTTCTGCACTTGCGGCAGTGGCTCAATTACGTGGGGTCCTCTGGGGAGAGTTGTTGTTTACAGCTGATTCCTTAGCAGACTTGGACCAGTACGATAGTCGTGACTGGGGTTCAGAAGCTTTCGAGAAGGCCTTGGAACTCTGTCTTGAGATAGCCTTTCAGATCTAACTCCTCTCCTACTTTTTATGGTACAATGGATGTATGTTATTCAAATTATTTGTGAAAAAAATTGAAAGAGCCTTGGGTGGACTTTCGCCCGCTCGTCGAATTTTTCTGAGTTTCGCTGGAGTTATTTTTATAGGCTCTCTTCTTTTGAGTTTGCCTTTTGTTCAGGCAAGTGGTTCGCAGGCCACTTATTTTGACCATCTCTTTACGACGGTGTCCATGGTCTGTGTGACTGGTCTTTTTACGCAACCAGTGGCTACGACCTATAATGTCTGGGGCCAGCTGATTTGTATGCTCTTGATACAGATTGGTGGTCTGGGGCTCATGACCTTTATCGGGGTCTTTTATATTCAGGGAAAGCAGAAGCTTAGTCTTCGCAGTCGTGAAACCATTCAGGAGAGCTTCAGTTACGGGGAGACTCGGTCGTTGAGGGCTTTTATACGATCCATCTTTTTGACGACTTTTCTGGTGGAGGGCTTGGGTGCCTTTCTGTTAAGTTTCCGTTTTATTCCTGAGTTCGGCTGGGGACGAGGCATTTTTACTTCTATCTTTTTAGCCATTTCAGCCTTTTGTAATGCTGGTTTTGATAATTTCGGCAGTAGCAGTTTAGTGGCTTTTCAGACGGATCCCTTGATCAATCTGGTCATTGCTGGCTTGATTATCACGGGTGGTCTTGGCTTTATGGTCTGGTTTGACTTGGCAACCCAGTTTGACAAGAAGAAAAAACGTCGTCTGCGTTTCCACACCAAACTAGTCCTCTTCTTGACTGTAGGGATTTTGCTGTTTGGGACAGTATCCACACTCTTTACGGAGTGGCACAATCCAGGAACCATTGGCAATCTTAGTGTCCCAGAGAAAGTGTTGGTTAGCTTTTTCCAAACTGTCAGCATGAGAACGGCTGGTTTTGCCTCTATTGACTACACTCAAGCTCGGCCTGTGACCCTGTTTATCTATATCCTACAGATGTTTCTTGGTGGAGCGCCTGGAGGGACGGCTGGAGGGCTTAAGATTACGACTTTCTTTGTCTTGTTGGTCTTTGCTCGTAGTGAATTGCTGGGCTTACCTCATACCAATGTTGCGCAGAGAACTATTGAGGCTCGAACAGTCCAAAAATCCTTTAGTGTCTTTATTATTTTTTTGATGACCTTCTTGTTGGGCTTGATGTTGTTGGGAATTACAGCAGAAGGAACACCGCGATTTATCTACCTCATGTTTGAGACCATTTCAGCTCTTGCGACAGTTGGGGTAACGGCAAATCTGACACCAGAATTGGGCAAGCTAGCTCTTAGCATTGTCATGGTGCTCATGTTTATCGGCCGTATCGGTCCCTTGACCTTGCTGGTCAGTCTAGCGGATTACCAGCCTGATAAGAAAGATTTGATTCAGTATATGAAAGCAGATATTAGTATTGGATAAGAAAGGAAGAACGATGTCAGATCGTACGATTGGAATTTTAGGCTTGGGGATTTTTGGGAGTAGTGTCCTGACGGCCCTCGCCAAGCAAGATATGAATATCATTGCCATTGATGACCACGCAGAGCACATCAATCAATTTGAGCCAGTTTTGGCGCGTGGAGTTGTTGGCGATATTACAGACGAGGAACTCCTCCGAACCGCAGGGATTGATACCTGTGATACGGTTGTAGTGGCAACGGGGGAAAATCTGGAGTCGAGTGTGCTTGCAGTTATGCACTGTAAAAGTCTAGGTGTACCAAGGGTTATTGCCAAGGTCAAGAGCCAGACAGCCAAGAAGGTACTAGAAAAAATCGGTGCTGACTCGGTGATTTCACCTGAGTATGAAATGGGGCAGTCTCTAGCGCAGACCATTCTCTTTCATAATAATGTTGATGTCTTTCAGCTGGATAAAAATGTGTCTATTGTGGAGATGAAAATTCCGAGTGTTTGGGCAGGTCAAAGCCTGAGCCAGCTAGATTTACGTGGCAAATACAACCTCAATGTTCTAGGATTTCGTGAACAAGAAAATTCACCACTGGATGTCCAGTTTGGTCCTAATGACCTCTTGAAGGCAGATGCCTATATCTTGGCGGTCATTAACAACCAGTATCTAGATGACTTGGCAGAATTAAATTCGTAAAAAAATTAATATAAGTATTTTATAAGAGGGATTTAAGAAAAATTTTAACTTTTTCTTAATCCTTTTTAATTTTAGGAGATTATACTAGAGTCATCAAATAAAGAAAAACTCTAAGGAGAATCCTATGAAATTCAATCCAAATCAAAGATATACTCGTTGGTCTATTCGCCGTCTTAGTGTCGGTGTTGCCTCAGTTGTTGTGGCCAGTGGCTTCTTTGTCCTAGTTGGTCAACCAAGTTCTGTACGTGCCGATGTGGTCAATCCAACCCCTGCTCAAGTTGGGGCAGATACTACTTCGGTGAGTGAAAAGAGTGACTTACCAGTAGAACTTCTCAAAGAAGCAGTCGATACAGCTCTTCCTTCAGAACAGGTAGACTCAACACCTAAAGCAAGCTTGGATGCTACAAGCTCTCCAGAAAAAGTGAATGTAGCTGATAAAGACCAAGTAGTAGCACCAAAAGAAGAAGTGCAAGCAAAACCAGAATCTAAGAAAGAAACAGAAGATGCGCTTACACCTGCGACTGCAGTCTCTGGACAAAACCGTGAAACAAGTGAAGCTCAGCCAGCAACTACTCCAGCCGAGGTCCAAAAAGGTGTGGCCGACAACACTAAAGACACAGTAGACGTCCCAGCCACTTACTTGGATAAAGCCAACTTCCCAGGTCCATTTACAGCCGGTGTTAACCAAGTCATTCCATACGAACTCTTCGCAGGTGACGGTATGTTGACTCGCCTTATCTTGAAGGCCTCAGACAAGGCTCCATGGTCAGATAACGGTTCAGCCAAAAATCCCGCCCTTCCACCAGTAGAAAACTTGGGCAAAGGCCTCTACTTCTATGAAGTAGATTTGGCTGGTACTCAAGGTAAATCAGATAAAGAACTTCTAGACCTCTTAAAACAAAATGGTACACAAAGCTATAAAGCTACTATCAAAGTGTACGGCGCAAAAGATGGCAAGGCTGATTTGAGCAACCTCGTAGCGACTAAGGATTTGACAGTAAACTTGAGTGGCTTGACCACTCCAGCCGAAGTGCAAAAAGGTGTGGCCGACAATACTAAAGACACAGTAGATGTTCCAGCCACTTACTTGGACAAGGCTAACTTCCCAGGCCCATTCACAGCTGGTGTTAACCAAGTCATTCCATATGAATTCTTCGCTGGTGACGGTATGTTGACTCGCCTTATCTTGAAGGCTTCTGACAAGGCTCCATGGTCAGACAATGGCTCAGCTAAAAACCCCGCTCTTCCACCAGTAGAGAAATTGGGCAAAGGCCTCTACTTCTATGAAGTGGACTTAGCAGGTACTCAAGGCAAATCAGACAAAGAACTTCTTGACTTGTTGAAACAAAACGGCACTCAAAGCTATAAAGCTACTATCAAAGTGTACGGCGCAAAAGATGGCAAGGCCGATTTGAGCAATCTTGTAGCGACTAAGGATTTGGATGTCAACTTGAATGGCTTGACTACTCCAGCTGAAGTTCAAAAAGGTGTAGCCGACAACACTAAAGACACAGTAGATGTTCCAGCTACATACTTGGACAAAGCTAACTTTCCTGGTCCATTCACAGCCGGTGTTAACCAAGTTATTCCATACGAATTTTTCGCTGGTGACGGTATGTTGACTCGTTTGATTTTGAAAGCTTCTGACAAAGCTCCATGGTCAGACAACGGCTCAGCTAAAAATCCAGCTCTTCCACCAGTAGAAAAATTGGGCAAAGGCCTTTACTTCTATGAAGTGGACTTGGCAGGTACTCAAGGTAAATCAGATAAAGAGCTTCTTGACCTTTTGAAACGAAATGGAACTCACAGCTACAAGGCAACTATCAAAGTGTACGGTGCTAAAGATGGCAAGGCAGACTTGAGCAACCTCGTAGCGACTAAGGATTTGACAGTAAACTTGAATGGTTTAACCACCCCAGCTGAAGTCCAAAAAGGTGTGGCTGACAACACTAAAGATACAGTAGATGTTCCAGCTACATACTTGGACAAGGCTAACTTCCCTGGCCCATTCACAGCTGGTGTCAACCAAGTCATTCCATATGAACTCTTCGCTGGTGACGGTATGTTAACTCGTCTGATTTTGAAAGCTTCAGACAAGGCCCCATGGTCAGATAACGGTTCAGCTAAAAACCCCGCTCTTCCACCAGTAGAAAAATTGGGCAAAGGCCTCTATTTCTATGAAGTAGACTTGGCTGGCACTCAAGGCAAATCTGATAAAGAGCTTCTAGACCTCTTGAAACAAAACGGCACACAAAGCTACAAGGCAACTATCAAAGTGTACGGTGCTAAAGATGGCAAGGCAGACTTGAGCAACCTCGTAGCGACTAAGGATTTGACAGTAAACTTGAATGGCTTGACCACTCCAGCTGAAGTGCAAAAAGGTGTGGCTGACAATACTAAAGATACAGTAGATGTTCCAGCTACATACTTGGATAAAGCCAACTTCCCAGGTCCATTCACAGCCGGCGTCAATCAAGTCATTCCATACGAACTCTTCGCTGGTGACGGTATGTTAACACGCCTTATCTTGAAAGCTTCAGACAAGGCTCCATGGTCAGATAATGGCTCAGCTAAAAACCCAGCTCTTCCACCAGTAGAGAAATTGGGCAAAGGTCTTTACTTCTACGAAGTAGACTTGGCAGGTACCCAAGGTAAATCTGATAAAGAACTGCTTGACCTCTTGAAACAAAACGGCACTCAAAGCTACAAGGCAACCATCAAAGTGTACGGTGCTAAAGATGGCAAGGCAGACTTGAGCAATCTTGTAGCGACTAAGGATTTGACAGTAAACTTGAATGGACATCAGTCTCTTACTCAGATGCAATCAGGCTTCGTCCCATCTTCTAATGGTTCAGCTATGCCGGCTCCAATGATGAATAGTCATCAAGATGCGTCTAAGATGAACGCTCAAATGCCAAGTGCTCATCAAGATGAGATGAAATCTAAAATGCCAGCTGCTAGCCAGGATAAGATGATGCCTAACAAAGAGCAGGACAAAACCATGAATGCTAGCCAGCCTATGGCAACACCAAGCATGAAACAAGATCAAGCTCCAGCAACCTCAAGCAAAATGTCTGATGAAGGCAAGATGACATCCAATGACAAGGCATCAAGTCCAATGATGGCTGATCAAATGAAAGGCCAAAAAGACATGCTTCCATATACTGGTGAAGCCCAAACATCAATGGCTACTCTTGGATTCTTTGGATTAGCTTTGGCCGGACTTCTAGGTGGACTCGGTTTGAAAGCTAAAAAAGAGGAAAATGACTAGTCTAGCTACAGACTTTCTATCTAGGATTTGAAAAATCCAGATATCGTTTAGAATGTTCGTAAAGAGATGAAAATAGTGTTATACTATTGTGGTATAGCACTGTTTTTTTCAAAGGAGAGACAGATGGGAAAGACAATTTTACTCGTTGACGACGAGGTAGAAATCACAGATATTCATCAACGTTATCTGGTTCAGGCAGGATATCAGGTTTTGGTGGCTCATGATGGAGTAGAGGCCTTGGAAATCTTCAAGCGAAAAGCGATTGATTTGATTATTACAGATATCATGATGCCTCGGATGGATGGTTATGATTTGATTAGCGAAGTCCAGTATCAATCTCCAGATCAGCCTTTTCTCTTTATCACGGCTAAGACTAGTGAGCAGGACAAGATTTACGGCCTGAGCTTAGGGGCAGATGACTTTATTGCCAAGCCCTTTAGCCCTCGTGAGCTGGTTTTGCGTGTCCACAATATCTTGCGGCGTCTTCATCGTGGAGGTGAGACAGAGGTCGTTAGTCTCGGGGATTTACGGATGAATCACGGTAGTCATGAGGTCCAAGTCGGAGATGTGGCGCTTGATTTGACCGTCAAATCCTTCGAACTTCTATGGCTTCTAGCCAGCAATCCAGAGCGGGTTTTCTCTAAGACAGACCTCTATGAAAAGGTCTGGCAAGAAGACTATGTGGATGATACTAATACCTTGAATGTTCATATTCATGCTCTGCGACAGGAGTTGGCTAAACATGCTAGTGCAGAAACACCGACCATCAAAACCGTCTGGGGTTTGGGCTACAAAATTGAGAAAGCACGAGGTAGTTAATGAAATTAAAAAGTTATATTTTAGTGGGGTATGTCATTTCAACACTCCTAACGATTATCGTGGTTTTTTGGGCTGTTCAAAAAATGCTGATTGCGAAAAGCGAGATTTACTTTTTGCTTGGGATGACCATCGTTGCCAGCCTTGTCGGTGCTGGGATTAGTCTCTTTCTCCTGTCGCCGGTATTTACGTCATTGGGCAAACTTAAGGAACATGCCAAGCGAGTAGCGGACAAGGACTTTCCATCAAATCTGGAGGTTCAAGGTCCTGTAGAATTTCAGCAATTAGGCCAAGCTTTCAATGAAATGTCCCATGATTTGCAGGCGACCTTTGATTCCTTGGAAGAAAGCGAACGAGAAAAGGGCTTGATGATTGCCCAGCTATCGCATGATATCAAGACTCCCATTACTTCGATTCAAGCGACGGTAGAAGGGATTTTGGATGGGGTTATCAAGGAAGGAGAACAGGACCATTATCTAGCAACCATTGGGCGTCAGACGGAAAGACTCAATAAACTGGTTGAAGAGTTGAATTTTTTGACCCTAAATACAGCTAGAAATCAGGTGGAAACTGCCAGCAAGGACAGCATTTTTCTGGACCAGCTCTTGATTGAGTGCATGAGTGAATTTCAGTTCTTGATTGAGCAGGAGGAGCGAGATGTCCATTTGCAGGTAATCCCAGAGTCTGCTCGGATTGAAGGAGATTATGCCAAGCTTTCTCGTATCTTGGTGAATCTGGTCAATAACGCTTTTAAATACTCTGCTCCAGGAACCAAGTTGGAAGTGGTAGCTAAGTTGGAAAATAACCAGCTTTCAATCAGTGTGACGGATGAGGGACAGGGCATTGCCCCAGAGGATTTGGAAAATATTTTCAAACGCCTTTATCGTGTAGAAACTTCTCGTAACATGAAAACAGGTGGTCATGGCTTAGGTCTTGCGATTGCGCGTGAATTGGCTCATCAATTAGGCGGGGAAATCACAGTTGCCAGCCAGTACGGCCTAGGAAGCACCTTTACCCTTGTTATCAACATCTCTGGCAGTGAAAATAAAACCTAAAACCCCTTTACAAATCTAGCCATTCATGGTAGAATAGACTTCGTGTGAAATATCAGCAGGAAAGCATGAAGCTCGTCAACAGGTGTCTTATGATAAGTAACCTTGGCTGTTTAGGCGAAGGGCATCTGCACGAATCAGGGCTTTCTAAGTGACTATTTCCACCGAAATATTATTTATATCAGGAGGACATTCACATGTCACGTTATACAGGACCATCTTGGAAACAAGCTCGTCGCCTTGGCCTTTCACTTACAGGTACAGGTAAAGAATTGGCACGTCGTAACTACGTACCAGGACAACACGGACCAAACAACCGTTCTAAATTGTCAGAATACGGTTTGCAATTGGCTGAAAAACAAAAACTTCGTTTCACTTACGGTGTAGGTGAAAAACAATTCCGTAACTTGTTCGTACAAGCTACAAAAATCAAAGGCGGAATCCTAGGTTTCAACTTCATGCTTCTTTTGGAACGTCGTTTGGATAACGTTGTTTACCGTCTTGGTCTTGCGACTACTCGTCGTCAAGCTCGTCAATTCGTAAACCACGGTCACATCCTTGTTGACGGAAAACGCGTTGATATCCCATCATACCGCGTAACTCCAGGTCAAGTGATCTCAGTTCGTGAGAAATCATTGAAAGTTCCAGCAATCCTTGAAGCAGTAGAAGCTACTCTTGGACGTCCAGCATTCGTATCATTCGATGCTGAAAAATTGGAAGGTTCATTGACTCGCTTGCCAGAACGCGACGAAATCAACCCAGAAATCAACGAAGCACTTGTCGTTGAATTCTACAACAAGATGCTTTAATTTTAAGATATATGATACAGAAAGCCTACAACAGTGGGCTTTTTGCTTTATCTTAAACCGTTGATTTCTGGGTTTGTTCAGTTATAAACTTTTTAACTCTCTATATCAAAAATATGTTAGTAATGTGGAATTGTCTGAAGGAGGTTCATGTGATATAAAGGATATACAAAATCCCTGCAATGAGTAATTGCAGGGATTTTCAGGTAACTAGGAAAACTCTATAAGTATAGAGAATGTTGTTTTAGTCTATTTTGTAGTAGACAGCTTTTTCATCAGATGGATGTGTTTGAGTAATAATAATTCTAGTTTTACTTTTATCAGTTGGGTCTTCGATTGATACCATTTGATTATTTTCAAATCGTTTCATAGGTATACTTGTTCCAGGGGGATAAATTCCCATTGAAGCTCCAGCACCCTCTCCACGTAAAGATAGGTGTAAGGTGTTTTCATTTGAAAGATAAATTCCTTCAATTTTTGTTCCACTTGTTAAACCGTTATTATCAAATGTAACCCAATTTCCTTTTTCATTTCTCCAAGTACCAGCTATACTAGAGAAGTTGCCTTTTAGTATTGCCTGTGTATCAATTTCTTGTGTTGTATTTTCTGTGTGCTTTTCTTCTGTGGGAGTCGTGATAAGTGTGGCATCAGTAGCAACCCAGAATTGAAACTTTTCAGAGTCTTCCATGATTTTGACTGTGAAAGTAACGGTCGCTCCTTCTTGCCATCCCTCAATCATAGATTTCTTAATTTGTACTTGTACACCAGTCATAGGAGCATTACTAGCTTTTACCCAAATAGTATGGTATGTATTTAGAGCTTTAAAGTGTCCTACGTATGCTTCCCAAAACTTTTGACGTGTTAGTTCTGCTGTGAAGCGGTATAGTTGACCAGTCTTTAATCTACCATCATTCTCCATATCTCGAAGTTCTTCGGCTGTCGTATCTATGATAGTATCTTCATTTGAGCTAGAGCTTGTAGTAGATGTGCTGGAAGAAGAGCTGGATGATGCAGAGGAACTAGAAGTAGTAGATGAGATTTGTTGTGAAGAGTGACTATCTACGGTTTCTATATTCCTATCTGGATGTCTAAAGAATAAAAAAGTAGATCCTATAATGGTAAGAAGTAGAAGTGTAATTGAGGATATAAGAATCCAAAGCTTGTTGTTCTGTGGTAGAGGACAAACTACTACGTGATTCTGATTTTGGTAAACTTCAACAATATCATTTACTTTAGGGTGAAAAGTTAACTCATTGATAGGAACATTTAGAGTCTCGTTTGTGTGGAGTCGAATGATAATATGTGTTTCTGAAACCTGAATAATTTGGTTATGTTTTTTATTTTTCATGTAGTATTAGTTCTCGTACATATAGGCAACCATGAGAGGAAGTGTTTTTGTGGATTTAAAGATCGTTTCATAACTTTGTCTTCCTTTTACTAGTCCGTACAATGTTATATGGTCATCTTCGGCTATAACTCTATTGTTGTATTCAGAAGGAATAGAAACCAAAATAATTTTATCATAGTCATCATTTATGGCTACACGCAGTGTATAGGCTTTCCCATCTTCCATAGCTTGTAAAACTTTACCATATACTCTTACTTTAGTATCTACGGCTATTTCATCATGATTCCACTTGTTATAGTCTACTTCACCATAAATTGCTTTATCATTATCTACAGTAATCTTAGGTTTTGATGGTACTGAGGATGATGAACTAGAGCTACTCTCTCTAGATGATGAAGGTGTAGTAGAGCTACTTGCCTTTAAAGAGGATGAGGAGTTAGAACTATTTTGTGATGTAGTATTTCTTGAAACTGTCGTTGGTGTCTTTTCTGTAAACTTTTCTACAAAACCAAATGCCATAAATGACAAAATCACACATACAAGAGCGATAATAAAACATTTGAAAGAAATGTCCTTATTTACTTTACTTTTTTTAATAGATGAAATTATTAGAAATGCAAGATTTAATAAGCACATTATAGTCGACTCAAGTACAACTAGGGCTATGGTTTCCTGATAACCTAGATATATTGAACAAATTACAGTGATAATAGCTATAATTATTACTAAAACTAGATTTATATGTGCGACTAATGATAGTCTTTTAGAAATACTTTTTTTCACTTTGCTAATTTTATTTTTACTATCAATCTTTATAACAATATCACCATAAACCTCGACATAATCCCCTATACTAGGTTCAAAGTCACAAGATTCAATAGGAATTTCCTTTAAACTTCCATCTTCATAACCTATATAAACTGTAGCTTCAGTTATTTTAATAATTTTTCCTTTAATCATTGTTGGTCTCCCTGAATTTTATCTTATAACATTCAAGTTATTAGCTGTTTGTACTTGTTTTTTTATTTCTCTTCAATAAACTGTGTAATCACTTCAACATTAGCTTGACTTGCTTTCGGTAATATGTCATATACTGTACCATTTGTGAAGTAAGTGAGATTGGGGATTGTTTTGAATCCTACAGTTGTTTTAAAGTTATTCCAACTTGTCTTATCTATATGCTCACTATCTAAGTAATACACAGTTGTCTCAGTTTTATCTACTGCTTTTGCTAGCTTTGGAGCAAATTCTTGGCAGTATGGACAACTCTCTCTCCCTGTGTATAGGTAAAAGCTTTCTTTATGTTGTATTTTCTGTTCCACAGCCTCTAAACTTATCTTTTGGAGTCTCTTTATAGCTATCTGGTATTCTGTTTGTGGTAGAGTAGTTAAGTATGCTGTGAATGTGACGATTATAATAAGTAGTAGTGACAGTAGAATAAGAACTTTTTTACTATTCATCACATCCGTATCCGTCTTTGTCTCTATCTAACCATGGACCATATTGTGGGTCACTAGCAGGTATGTTTACACGTCCTGCTTTTCGTGCTTCCTTACAGTTTTTGAACGGTCTTAAATTTGATTGTGGAGCAGGTGTAGACGATTGTGTAGGAGTAGTTGTAGTGTGAGATGAAGCTTGTTCTTGTTCTTTTGCTCGTGAAGATGCTTTCCTTTCTTCCTCTTTTGATTTGGAGGCTTCAATACTTGCTTTTTCCTCTTCTTGTGCTTTTTCTGTTTTTCTCACTTCACTGATTACTAACGAGCCTTTATCGATTGAATCATATTTTTCTAAAGATACTGTATTTCCTGTATAGACCATAAGTTCATTCATTTTCACAGTTAGTGATTCAGGTGTACGGATAAGAAGTTTCTTACCTGTTATGTTGTACTCACGGTATTCATCTTTTTCTTCAATTCCAATTACCTCAGCTTCAACTTCGTAGAGTTTATCTGTGTTAGAGAGTTTGTGTGCTACCTCTCTCAGTGCTTTGGCTCGCAGTATGATTTTAATTTGTGGTGTATTAAGATAAGCATCTACGGCTATATGCCCAGTTGGAGACCATTTCTCTATTTTAGAGCTAGTTTCACTACTGGATGATGAAGTAGAGGAAGATGAACTAGACTGTTTAACTTGTGAAGACTGTTTGACAGAATCACTAGCCTTAGTTTGAACTTGTGAGTGTTTAGTGCTACCGCTAGTTAATAGTGTGAAGAACAGAACGAGGATAAGCAGTAGTACAATACTACCTATAATCTTTTGTTCTTTACTCAATTCCTTTAGCTTGTTAAGCATATGTAACCTCCGATGTTTAACTTTATTTAATAAAATAGAAGAAATATTTCCTAATAGCTATAATTATATCACACAAACTTTAACAATAGAATATATTTTTATTTAATATTAAACTATAGAGAATGTAAACCTGATTGTTTAATCTATAAGATAGATAGTAGATTTAACATAGAGGGTGAAGGAATGGATGATATATTAGAAACTATAAGTAATCAGATACGAGATTTACGAGTTTCAAAGAAGATTACACAGCAAGAATTAGCAGAAAGAACAAATCTAAGTGTTCCTTATATCAGTCAAATAGAGAATAGTCACAGAAATATCTCTTTGGAAACTTTTGTGAAGATTGTTGATGCTTTGGAAGTTCCATTGAGTGATTTTTTCTTACCTTATTCTGTGGCACAAGATACAGAGATGATGGAACTATTATTGAAGATTCAGAAACATCCACAGCATAAGATGATTGTTCATAAGGTGCTGGAAATACTTGAATTAAGCCAAGATAGTTAGTGATAAAAAGTACTAAAGTGTAATTTATACTAAATCTATCCAACCATATATAGTTGCTTTAGTATCTATTACTATTTCATCATGCTTAAAATTGTTATAGTCTCTCTCGAAGTGATTTTTAATAGTAAACTGTAGGTCGGGCGATTAGAAATTATCTGTACTTTTTGTATAATGTGAGGATTAGAGGTTACATTATTCAGATAAGGAATGAGAATTATTTTTCTTAATTGAAGAGGTCGATTAAAAAACAAAAAGAAAAAAGAAAGCACTGAATCTGAATATCCAGCGCTCATCTATTTTCTTAAAAAACGTGTTACCTCTTATCAGATTGTTAGAAGTACTCTAACGATTATTGCAAGGAGTGTCGCAACTATTGTTGCTCCGAAAATCAAAGTACTGCTTTCTTTCTCTCCTTTTTCTTTTAGAAGGTGAGCCATTACTGATGGAATAACAGCAATAACGGGATGCAATAGCAGTATGCATATAACCCCAGACCATGCAGAAAATTTCATTCTTTTTACTGTCCAATATCCTTTTTCTTCTTTTTTCTGTTCTGTGGGAACTTCACTAGACTTTTTAGTTATGATATAGGTTCCTTCAGATTGATATACCTCTACTATATCCCCTAGTTGTGGTACAAAATTAAAAGAAGTCTGTTCAACTTTTAGCAAAGTTCCATCATCTTTACCTAAATAGATTAGAGTTTCTTCGATTTTAATAACTTTATAAGTATTCATAACCTCTCCTAATTGTCATACATGTAAGCCACCATATAAGGCAGTGTTTTTGTAGCTTTAAAGACCGTTTCATAACTTTGTCTTCCTTGTGCTAGTCCGTACAATGTTATATGGTCATCTTCAGCTATAACTCTATTATTGTACTCCGAAGGAATAGAAACTAAGATAATTTTATCATAGTCATCATTTATAGCTACACGAAGAGTATAGGCTTTCCTATCTTCCATAGCTTGTAAAACTTTCCCATATACTCTTACTTTAGTATTTACGGCTACTTCATCATGATTCCAACTATTATAATCCACTTCACCATAATTTGCTTTATCATTGTCTACAGTAATCTTAGGTTTTGATGGTACTGAGGAAGATGAACTAGGGCTACTCTCTTTAGATGATGAAGGTGTAGTAGAGCTACTTGCCTTTGAAGACGATGAAGAGCTAGAACTATTCTTAGATGACGACGTAGAGGACTTAGAAGTGCTCTGTGATGTAGTCTTCTTTGAATTTGAAGGGGTATTATTTACATACTGAGCAAAAGCAATGGATAAAATAACAGTTAAAATACCTACAATAAAATATTTTATAGAACTTTCTTTATTAACTTCACTCTTCTTAATAGATGAAATAATAATAAATATAAGATTTAATACTATCATCAATACCGAAACTACAAAAAACAATATTGCTGTAGCTTTCAACATGCTTTCTCCCACATAAAAAGCAGCACTTAGGATTATCATAGCCAAAACTACAAATAAAATCAGGTTTATCTTGCTAACTAATGATATTTCTTTAGCCTCTGATTTTTTAACTGGGGTACTTTCATTACTTACTTCAACCTTTATAGCAATATCACCATAAACCTCTACATAATCACCCATTTTAGGCTCAAAGTCACAAGATTCAATGGCAATTTCCTTTAAACTTCCATCTTCATAACCTATGTACACTGTGTTTTCAGTTATCTTTAAAATTTTTCCTTTATTCATACTTTACCTTTTATCAGTGAAATTTGTCTTTATCTATCTGGTAAGGTCTTATATCTCCTTGTAGTCTCACTATATAATAATCTTCATATTCAACTACTTGTGAGACTATCCCTGTAACCTTAACAGATTCAAATTCTTCAGTATCTAAATTCTGTTCTACAGTCCAAAAATAGATTTCATCTCCAATTTCAATACGGTTTAGAGAACTTCTACAGCCTGACAGCAAAAACAAGAACATCACTACTAAAAGAAATTGAAATAACCTCTTAGCTTTTCCTAACTGTACTAACATTATTTATTTTGTATTCTAACTCCTGAATACTTTTTATAAACGTGTTCTGTAAAAGGGAATTTAGAAGTTTTTTTAAAGGTATTATTTATAGTTATGGTGTCAACTTTTTTTGTCTTATCACTATCAGACCATGATATTTCATAAACAGATTTTTCATTAGATGACTTGGAAATTTCAACAACAGCTTCATTTTCTTTTAATTCATTTTTAGTAGCACCAGCACCAAAATAGTCTGATAGACTTTCCTTTTTCATTTTATCAACATCTTCTTTGAAACGTATATAACCAACCCCCTCAAAACCAACTAGTTTTTTATCTTTATCTATGGTTATAAGTCCTAAATCTGTATTATAGCTTCCCTCAATCATTTCGATTTTACTTAATTCTTTCTTGCTACAACCAGCCAATACAAAAAGAATAGACAATAATATAACTCCCAATATTTTCTTTTTATTCATAAAAAGCCTCCTGTTTTATATTTATGTTTAAAATATTGTTAAACACTACCCTAATTATACTACAAATAAATATACTTTAGTTAATCTTTTTTAAATTATTTTTAACTAAAGTAAATATACAACCTTAATCTACAAGATGAATAGAGTAAAATAAAAAGTACCTAAATGGTACTTCTTACTTGCCTACTGAACTCATCACCATGAAATTTGTACTCCTTTTTGTCCACCTTGGAGTAAAGTTTAATCTATTTTATTTAATATGTAAATTCTAAAAACATTACAGAATCAACATCTATAAAGCATAACAAAGTGTAATTTATACTAAATCTATTCTAGAGAACAAATACAAGGTAAAGTTATTGCTCATATTAGATTTCAAGGTAGAAGATAAAGAGTTACTAGATTACCTGCTATCAACTTGGAAGTATCGGGATTTAGTGCTTCATTCAGTAGATATGCATAAGTTGGAGAAAGAGTATAGACAATGGTAATAATTTTGATAAAATAATATTAAAAGACACTTTAATACATTGAGGCTAGTATGGACAGAAAAGAAAACAAATCAATTTTGGAATTAAAAGAAAAACTTAATTCTCCATGGCTTTTTCTAGGTCAAGATAAAGAAAGTAGAGTTGTGGAGGTAGATAAGGGGCTAATTCTTGATGAAGAAATTGATTTCATAAATATAATAGTCGACTTTTATACAGTAGAAGTATTACATAAGAATGTTGGTGGATACTCGGAAGAAAGCATTGATAATGAAATAATTAGGAAAGTTACTGATCGTTATGGTGGAATTTTAAGGCTGAAATTGTTTTATCAGAACGAATTATGCAATATATTAGAAAATGTTGAGATTTTAGATGACAAATTAAAGAAAATATTTAAGAATATCAGTGAGGAGTTTTTTTTCTTTTGGAGATATAGATGGCAAGTTCTGTTCTCCGTGATGAATCAGCGACAAATAGATTTATTAGTTGACGACCTCCATATTGAGTTATATAAGGAAACAAAGAAAAGAGAAAGTTATGTTATAGATCAATTAACAGAAAATCAAAAATTGATGTTAAGGCTATACTCTTTAAATTATATATATGCAGCTCTTTTTGAAGATTTGGAACTCCAAAATTCAATACTCTTCTCGTGCGATAGCTGGGAAGATTTAACCAAAACAAGTGGAAAAATATTGAATATTTTAGATGAATATCAACAAAAATGTGAATCTGTTGTATTCTGTTTAAATACAGCAGAGTTAGACAGAATAGGGAGAGGGTTAGATATATATGAAATGGCAGAACGATACTCTAAGGCAATCAATGATTTAAAAATAAATAAATCTAAGGAAGACAGAATTAAATGCTATGCTTCGGTAATAAAAGACAATATCATTTATATGACCTTAAATGGTGTTAGAGATGAGAATATAAAAGTAAATGGAGCAGATAGCAGTAATTTACAAAAAGTTGTAAATGTTTTAGCAAAATTATTAGGGGGGGATGTAGAGTATGTTTCAATTTCCCCTGATACCAGGTATTATGTAAATCCTGACTTATATATCAACTACTCTCAATATGCAGATTCAAAAGAGAATTTAAACAGGATGTTTACTTGTTGCGAACGAAAGTTAATTGCAAAGATGTTTTCACCAAAATTTGTAGCTGACGAGAAAATAGAACTCTTAGTTACAAAATATCCTTGTCAAATTTGTTCAAGAACTATTGACTTTGTTAATCAGAAAGAGGGTGCTAAGTTAAAAATAGAGATAATAGATCCCTTGGAACCGGAATCGAACCTTTCCGAACAAGATATTGAAGAGATGGATAAATGTGCCGAAATTATCTCAAAGAAATTTCCTAAGAGTAGGAAAAAGTAAGGTGATAAAAAGATTATAGAGGGAAGATAAAAAGCACGATTAATACGTGCTAGTTCTTGCCTACTGAACTCATCACCATGAAATTTGTACTCCTTTTTGTCCACCTTGGAGTAAAGTTTAATCTATTTTATTTAATATGTAAATTCTAAAAATGCTACAGAATCAACATTTATAAAGCATAACAAAGTGTAATTTATACTAAATCTATTCTACAACAAAATGCTTTAATTTTAAGAAATATCTTACAGAAAGCCTACAACAGTGGGCTTTTTGTTTTGTCTTAAAATGTTGATCTCTGGGTTTGTCATCATTTTTGTCATCACTTATAACGAACTAACAGCTTTCTCATAAAATGAGGCGGCTGTTTTTGCTTTTTCTTTGGAGAGATGACTGTAAGTGTCCATAGTCATAGCTAATGTAGAATGACCTAGACGGTGTTGTAATTCTTTATATGGTATTCCAGAGTTTAGCAAGAGACTAGCGTGTGTGTCTAAAACCATGGAATCCAATATTAGGTACACCAGCATGTTTGAAACGTGTGTTTAAACGAGTGGCTAGTATTTTATTGTTTGGGTATTGAGGAAATAAGAGAAGTTTAAAAGTCTGTTCTTTTGGTTTTGTTGCTTACAAAATGATAAGCAGATAAGCAAAGTAATAACTTGCCTTAGTTGCTCGCAGAATGACAAGGAGATAGGAGAGATAAAAATGCCTCTTAATTCCTTACCAAATAGTATGGAGAATGGACTTGAACCAAGAGCGAACATCGAGAAAATGTAAAAAAGCACTTAGCATAATCTAAGCGCTCGAGAGTAGTGGACGGTGTGCCTGTCCCGTCATCTCATACTATGAAGTTGCGTAGCGACACTATCATTTCTACCTCACTTCTCTTTAAACTAATTATATCATAAATGAGTAGGAGCTTGACCACTGACGAAGTAGAAAAGAAGCTAAAAAGCTATTGTAATGGTATCTTGTTGATTGAATATTAGGCTAGGAAAGTTTATAATGAAGTTAAAGTAAAGGAGATTTCGTTTTAGATTTGATAATACCACAAAGCAAAGAGCTCTTGATTTTTTATAATCAAATTGATGAGTGGGTTGACTAAGTTTATCCAGACCAAGATAAACCTTCTTTATTGTTTAAGAAAGTACTCCCTAATCTATTTTAGATTTATTTTATAGTATTAAATCTAAAAATTGGTTTTGATTCCCTAGAACGCAAGTATTGAAATAATAATTATGGATAAGTTAAACATGAAAAATAAGATAATTGATGTTTATAAAATAGCGCATCGTCTTGTTTCTATTACTGTTGAGAATCCTGATTTTTCAGATTTGAAAATCAATCAGTTTGTTAGAATTGGGGAAAACGAGTATAGGGTACATAGTGTCCCTATGATTTGTGCAACTCCACCTAAATCTATCTTTAATTTAGATACTTTTACAATTGACTACACAGAGGACGACTTGATGAATAAAGTGGCGGTATTTACGCATAGGGAAGTATTTAAAGATGATTAAAATTTCAATCAATTTGTTGCTAGATGCGATTGAAGATAACATCAACGACGAAGAACTTCAATCTATCGATTTCGAGAGTCATATTAGAAAAATTACAAAAGAATTCCAGGGAGAAAATGGTGAATTCTTAGTAAAAGAAGAAGCGTTTGAAACACTCCCTTTGGACAGAGATAAAAAGGATAAAATCATTGAGCAAATAAAACAGAATAGTCAAAATGTTTTCGAAGACGATTTCGATACCTTGTTGCAATTATATTTTTGAGAGTCAAGAATAATTCCAGTGCCTTATTTTACAATAAATAGAAAATGATAAAGATTGATAAACAAATTATTACTATGTACAAAATAGAAGATAGCTCGTCTAAGAGGCAGTATTCTATTGTGAGTGGAGGTTGTAAAGGTATTGCAACTATCGATAAAATTACTTTGGAATATAGCTATGTTGGAGACGATTTAGGACAATTCGCTTCGTTTGTAAAAGATACTTTAAGTAAAAGTATTAAGTTAGGAAAAGAGTTGCCAGATAAATTTTCGTATGGCTTTGGATAAGTTGTGGAATATCTTATATAGGAGAATCAAGATATTATGGCAATATTTGATGATTTACGAGCATTGTATGACAATGGTTGGGACGCTTCTTTTGATTATAAGGGTCAAGTATGTGGTATTTTTCCTAATTCTGTTTATGACATTGTAGTCGTACTTGGATATAATGAATTTAAAGTATCATCTTTTGATGAGTTAATTTCTTTACAGATTAAAGGGAAAACTTTGCTGGAAATCATAAGTGAGGTGGAAGTGCAATATGCTTGAAGGACACTAGAGAAAAAGATAGACAATAAATTCAGATGCACAGATTGAAAGTTGAGAAAAAGTGCTATAACGAAGATATGAAGGATAGAGGTTGAGAATCTGTCACCAACGCGCCACTTATAGTGGGTCGAGAAAAGCAGGAGCCCCGACAGTCCTGCCTATCCTTGCAAGTCAATCAGCCCTTAGCTATGAATCTAGGGGCTTTTTGCTTTGTCTTAAAATGTTGATTTCTGGGTTTGTATAGAGATTTGCTAGTGAGGTTATTTGTGTATCTAAGTCTAGCTATTTCAAGAATGACACGATGTTGATGATATAAATCTGGTATGGTATAATATTTTGCCCCCCTCAATTTAATGAAGGGAGGTGTTGCCGATGTTAGAAATTATCATCACAATTTTTCTAGCACCCTTAGTAGTCAATATTTTGACAACCTTGTTTGAGAAATGGCTTAACTCACGCAAGAAATAACCTTTAAGGGGCAATAAGCCAAAAAAACCTCAACGCGGGAACGTTGGGGCTTTTTGTTGCCTTGTTAGACAATTATCATCACTATAATCCAATTCTAACACAACCCCTCCGATATTTCAAGCTTTTGTTTTGATATGTCCTCAGAGGTCATTACGCAATCTTATAACACTGAAGCCTGTGGTTTGAGTTCGCTTCACTGAAATTAGCACACGCGCTACCAAGCTCCATTCTACAGCAAAGAAATCAACTCTTTTCTAGGGGCTTTCCGCCCTCATTTTGCTCTTTTGTGCTAAAATAGACTTATAAATTGAAATTAAGGAATGTTTATGAAATCGGGTAATGGTTTTTGGAAAGGTTGTCTCTATTTTTGGGGCTTCTTGTTCTTACTGGGCCTTTTGGTTCAATATGCTCTTCCGCTTGCGGCTTGTGTCCTGCTAGGCTATGGTGGTTATCGTCTCTATAAACGTTGGCGCTATCCTCTTTTGCAGGATCGTTCTCTCGATGATCGGATTGAGCTTTTAAAAGCTCGGATTCGTCAGGCGGACAAAGATATTCAGCAGTTAGAGGGAGTCTTGGTAGAGAAAGGTTCAGAGTCCTATAAGAGTCTGGCCAATCAAGTATTAATCGAACTGCGGGAAATCCATCAGGAGGCGGATCGTCTCAAGTCCTATATCGATGATGATGTTTACAACCGTATTGACAAAAAGGTTCGTACAGTAAGGGCAAACATCGATGTTCAGCTAGAACGTTTGGATAGAGAAAGTCAGGTAGATCTTGAGAATGCGGAGCCAGAGGAATTAGATCCAGAATTGTCTCAGATCTTGGCCAATATTGCCATTGACCATCAGGCTATTTTAGACAAGATTGCTACCTCTGCTGAGGGGGATAAGGAAGAATTGACTGCCATTCATAGTTTGAAGATGGAGAAATTCCAAACGATTTTAGAAGGCTATTTAAAGATTAAGGCCAATCCTAAAAACTATAATCGAGCAGAAGAACGTTTGCAACAAGCTAAAGCAGCTATCGAACAATTTGATCTTGAGCTGGACCAAGTCTTGAGAGAACTCAATGAAACAGATATGCGTGATTTTGATATCAGTCTGCGTATCTTAGAAAAAGATCGTAAAGAATAGGTTAGAAATAAAGGAGTAACCATGACAGAATTTAATTTTGATATTGACCAGATTGCCAATAATACGGTAGCTAAGGTGGATAAAACAACCCAAATCATCGAGACAAATACTGGCTCAGACAAGACCTTGACCTTCCTTGAAAAGTTGAGCCCTGAGCAGCAAGAAGGAATCAAGGCGCACGTGCCCCAGTTAGTAGACCAGTTTGTCACAAATCAAAATGCTCTTTTGGATTTTGGACAATCTGCTGTAGAAGGTGTGAACAATACGGTCAATCGTATCTTGTCAGAACAAAAGAAACTGCAGATTCCCCAAGTGGATGATCTACTCAAAAATACCAACCGTGAGTTGCAAGGCTTTGTAGCCAAATACAAGAACGCTGAAATTGCTGAGTTAGAAGAAAAGCCAAACTTTTTGCAACGCTTGTTTAACAAGAGCAAGAATACCCTACAAGAATTTTACTTTGACTCAAAAACAGTGGAGCAAAAGCTCGATGGCATGGCTGCCGCAGTGGTCAAGCAAGAAGATGTCTTAGCTCGAAATATCGTTTCAGCTGAGATGCTGATTGAGGACAATACCAAATCCATTGAAAATCTAGTGGGAGTGATTTCCTTTATCGAAGCTAGCCAGACAGAAGCTGGCAATCGCGCTGCAGAATTGAAAGCTCAAGTTGACCAACTCGATACAAGTACAGTAGAATACCAAACCAAGTCACAAGAATTGGCCCGCATGGCTGAAGTGGTTAATACCCTTGAACAACAACATACTGAGTATGTCAGCCGTCTCTATGTTGCCTGGGCAACAACACCTCAGATGCGCAATCTTGTGAAGGTGTCATCTGATATGCGCCAAAAATTGGGCATGCTTCGTCGTAATACGATTCCAACAATGAAGCTTTCCATTGCCCAACTTGGTATTTTACAACAATCAATGAAATCAGGTGTCGTGGCAGATGCCATTGTCAATGCCAATAATGCTGCCCTTCAGATGCTAGCTGAAACCAGCAAGGAAGTGATTCCGCAGATGGAAAGAATTGCCCAAAGCCCGACAGTCGCTGTTGAGTCTGTTACCAAACTGGCTGAAAGTCTGGTCGCTCAAAACCAAGGAATCGTCGCAGCTATTGAATTGGGCCGTCAGAAACGTGCCCAACTAGAAACAACCATCGTCAAGTCCGCAGAAATGATCAACGATTCTGTCAAACTACGCGATGAAAAAATCGTCCAAGCCCTTCTAGACCAAGGCAAGGCCGCTCAGAAAGAAGTACAAGAATAAGAAGGAATTCGACTTACCATTTGACTTGTATTTTCAAAGCTGACTCCTACAGGGTTAGTCTGGGCAAGAAAATTTCATAAGACTATAAATTTTTAAGAAGTTAGCAGTAAGCATTGTCCAAGAACTCATCAGAAGTCATTCATTTCAAGATTACAAGGGGGAAAATTGGACATGGCGATAGATAAATTGATTTATTTATCTATTTTGTCAATTTAGTAAATTATTAACCGATAAAATAACACTTAATAAAAAATTATAAAGATAGATAAATTGGAAAAGTTACAGAGAGGATTACAATGTCAAGTGATAAAATTTTTGAAATACCTATTCCTAGTGATAATGACGGATTTATTGTTTTAAAATGTCCAATTTGTAGTGAAAAATTTATGATTCAAGTCCAAGATGTAAATGATGATAGCTTGATAGATGTTTGGTGCCCTAAGTGTGGTCTCAAGAGTGATAATTATTTAGATGATGATGTAAATGATTTGGCAGAAAATATAATTCAAAACTATGTTGCTGATTTATTAAATGATTTTTCGAAGGATATGGAGAGAGCATTTAGAAACAATAAAAATATACAATTTAAAGGAAGTAAAAAGATAGCTAGGGAATCAGAAATGCCAATTGGAAGAAAGGTTGGAGACTTCGAAGAGAAAAAATACTTGTGTTGTGATAAAGTAGTAAAATTACGAACTACAACAAAATTCGAAGGCGGTTATTGTCCGTTTTGTGGGGAGTTAGTAGATGGAGATTAATAAAAAAGAACTTAGAAAAATTAGCAGAAGATTTAGAACACTGGCTTCAAATGTGATGAATGCTTATTTCGGAGAACAGACAGATGCATTAATAGAATTTATAGATTATGTTAAGGGGACATTTTTGGTATTTGATTATGTTGAGAGCTTAGCTTATGATATAGAGGGGTTAGAATCAGAACTCGATAAAATTGCTTCCTCATATGGAAGTAAAGCTTTAGAACTGGGGGCTGATAGCCGTAGAAGAACTTATCTTTTATATAGAGCTTTTGACTATATTGCCCTTAAAAAGTTGTCTACAACTGATTTTGGACGGTACTATACACATAGTAAAAAATATCAAGATATGGCAAAAGCATTTGGTGATAGGTTGATTTATCCATTTGTTATAGAAATTGAGGAGTATATTAAGGATATTGCGACCGATATGGGATTTGATAATGATAGTTCATATTATATAACGATTAATAGTTCAGGAGTACAAGTAAATATTGCTGAACATGGAAGTACAGTTAACGCTGAGCAGGGAAATATTATTAATAGTGAGAAATTCTCTAAAGCTATGGAGAATGTTGAAGATGCTATTGAAACATTAGAAAATAGCGAATCTAAATCAGTACTCAAGCAGAACTTGGAAATTATTAAAAATGAGATTCAAGAATCACAACCAAAGCAGACCATCTTGACTTCAGCTTTTAATACAATGAAATTTATCGCAACAACTGTTGCCTTAACACCTGACCTCGTAGAAGGAATTAAAATCCTTGCCTCGATAATTGGAGTTAAAATCTAAGAAAGACACATTTTGAGGAGAGGGTGTATGAAAAAGCTACAACTTGTAACTTGAAATATAAAGACTTCGCAAAAACATACTAAATCAAAAAAAGCCCTGCTATCGTTATGATAACAGGGCTTAACTTCAATATCCAAATGATATATTTATCTAAAAAGGTAGAGTTTTTATTGATTTGTAGCTCAATGTAATGAATTTCTAAAAACGAAAAATCGCTTCAAATCAATATTTTGACGTCTATTGACGTGTACTGAAACCCTTACTTAACTTCTGTAAGGAGTAGACAGAGTTCTATATAACCCCTCAAAACCTTTATTTTAAAGGCTTTGTAATTTATTGAAGAAAAAATGTAGAGACAAATGTAGAGACGATTAAGTAGATAGTTCAGCTATTTTATCTAAATAAATATCTACTGCCTCTAATTTCTTCTTCGGTGCTAACTCGGCGTATGTATCCATAGTTGTGTTGATAGATTTATGTCCCATACGAACTTGTAGTTCTTTCCAGTTTGCCCCAGCATTTAACATCATTGAAGCATGAGTATGTCTGAAAATATGGAAACCATAATCAGGTAAACCAAGAGAAGTTAGTCGTTTTTTTAAAGTAGCACGTTCGTTTCTATCGCACATATAATTTCCATAAATCGTTGGAAAGATTAACTTGGATTGAGGTAGACCTTGCTTTTTGAAATAGTTATTCATTTCTGTATAGAAATCCCTAAGGTCAGTGAGAGTAGAGTTTGGAACGGGAACCTGACGATTACCAGAATCGGTTTTTGCGGTTGGTTTACAAATCATACATCCTTTAGTACCAAGTTTCTTATTGGCGCTTTTCCACATCAATGTTTTATTTACAATAATTTCATTGTTTGTGAAATCCAAGTCATTTATTTCTAATGCTAGAAGCTCATTGATTCGCAATGCAGAAGCGAGTAAGGAATTGCAGATGGTAATAAATCGTCGATTAGCTCTGTTATTAGGTAATGTTTTTAAGAATGATAACCATGTTTTTAATTCTTCATCATGCAAGACCATAGTTCTACGAGAAGCTAATTTAGGCTTTGGAGGGATTTTGATAGTTTTCACTGGGTTTTTAGTTAATCCAAAATGTGTGATGCCAAAATCGAAAATATCACTAAGTTTGTGAGTGACTGCTCCAAAGTCTTTTGCACTACCTTTTTCAGCACGCTTTTTCCCTGATTCAATCGATGTTCTAGCTTTTTGGGCGAGATTGTTAACCCATCTTTGAATGTCAGCAGATGTGATTTTTTCAGGAATGTAATCTCCGAATGCAGGGATGATGTAATTATATACGTATCCCTTCACTCTATTGATTGTATTATGAGAAGTAACCCAAACTTGATAATTATTGAACCATTCTTCTGCAAGTTCAGAAAAAGTGGATAATCGTTTATCTTCTTTCCTCGTTCCACCTGCTTTTTCAAAATTAACTCTAGCCGTTAGGATTTTACGGTCAAGTTGCCGTAGTGTTTTAGCTGTTATAGACGTTGTTACTTGTTTGCCTGTTTTTTCATCGATACCTAAGTAAAGGCCTCGTAAAATATAACTAACCTCTCCGTTTGAATTTGTTTTTTTGATAACCTTTTTGTTATTGTAAGTTATAGTTTCAGATGTCATAATGCCCTTTCATTATACGGATATAAAATAAAAAGGCTAAAATAGAACATTTTCTATACATAACAGACAGTTCTATTTTAGCATAATTCATGTTATTTCTCTAAGAATTGGAGAACATTTTCAAGTTTATAGTAAACAGTTCTGGTTCCTTCTATAGGTGGTTCCAGTCGTTTTAGTCCTTTTTATTCCCAAGATTTTAATGTATTCGGAGAAATTTGAAGGAGATTCAACAGGTCTTTTTGGGTATATAGACCACAATAATTGAAGATGTGGGTTTCCTGTTGTAGGATTTGTAAGAGATTTAGTAGTAGGTTTTTAATTTCAAATAGTTCTGAGTTCATTATTGTTATTCCTTTCTTTGAATAGTTGTTTCAAACTGTGTGAAGAAGCTATTAGCGCGATGTATTGGCTGAGATTCAAAGGGGTTCGTGAAAAAGTTGCTGTCATCTTTTTCGTATTCCCGACTCTCATAGTTATAGTGTGTATAAAAGATATTATCCTTTTCAACTAGTATGGCTGTTTGGATTCGTCGTTCTAGCTGGTCGAAACGGTCAATTCGTTTACTGGTTTGAAAATTATCATACAACTCCTTTGGTGAGTAAGGGCTAGTTATGAAGATTAGTTCAGCGGTTAATGCCTTATCTATATATCTAGAAGGTAAGAAAACATCGAAATTATAAGGGTCTAGAATTTTCAAAAGGTCATCATATCGAAAGCTATCTGGTCGCAGTTCGTCAATAATGATAGTTTCCTGGTTTTGATAACTCTGAAAAGGGTCGCGACTTGAGCCTGTTACAAAATAAGAAGTATTTTTATTTTCTGCATAAGTCTTAGCCAGTCTTGTCTTACCAAGTCCAGACTCACCATAGATATAGACTACTTGCTTTGTCTTTTGTTCATACTTCATACGATTCAGGAATTCTCTCCCTAATCTTTCTTGCCTTTTTTCAGCAACAGCTTTAAGTCGCGTACTTGCTTTCGCATATTGACTTCCCGTTAGCTCAGATTCAATCTCTTCTAGAGTTAATAAACCGTCATAAAGCATATCTAGATATTCTCGTATTAGTTCCCCTTCTTTTTTACTTTGGTTTCGCTCTACTTGTTTTCGAATATTTTCTAATTTTTTAGCAAAATCAAAGTTACTTATTACTTCCGAAATAGGGTACTGATATTTATTTTGAGCATCTTTAGTTTGGTGAACAAGATAACTAAAACCATTATTAGGATGCTTGAAGAATTCTAATCGTTCGATTTGAGCATCTTCACGTTTACCATTTCGTTCATTAATTTCCCAAGCTATGCTATGTGGGCTACGAGCATGTTTGAAATACATCATGAGATGAATATGGGGTTCTACAGTTTCTCCATCTTCATTAACATCTTTATCATGTAAAATTCCTGCCCAGAGTAATGGCTCTAATAACTTAACGATTCTATCAATTTCTTTTTTCCAATCAGATAAAATAGCTAGTCGCATTTGTTGTGTATACATGATTGCACGCTGTTTAGGGATTTTTTTATTTGTTTTTTTCTCTGAAGACATTTCAAGAATTTCCTTTCGTTTTGTTTTTGGCACATTGGCACAGTTTGAATGCGAGACAATGCCAAGACCAGTCTCGCAGTATTGTTAGTATTAAGGATATTTAGAGTAAGTAGTATCATTGGCACAGTTTTGTAATATAAAAAAATGGTGGAAGGACTTTTTGTCTTTGACAAAGTCCTTCCACCGATTTTATAGTCTATTTGTTCATATTTTATTTCAATCTACTATGATTGTAAGAGCCTGTTGCTTGATACCAACGACCATCACTAGGCGCTATATTGGTAAAGAACAAGTCGGGTTCCATAGTGTGTAATTTTGTTTTAATAGCAGGGAATATTTCTTGTACTTTCAAGAAACTTTCATGATTGTTTGGAACTTTCCACCGTAATATAGCCCCATCTTTTGTATAAATCATCGATAAGGTTAACAAAGAACGATTGGCCTTGTTGACGATTGATTTTTGAGTAGAAATCTGTTTATTTTGAGTATCGAGAATAGAATCGGACTCAAAATGGGCAAATTTTCTCAGTTCGTGGGTTGCTCGTAATCCTTTGAGCATGTATTTTATATCACTTTTAAACCAGTGATAAAGGAAAAGAGAGAAAAGTAGGATTGAAAAAATTATCAAAGGATAGAAAAGAAAAATAACATTTTGATAATTAATTTCAATGTTCAGATTCTGTTGAATCAAGATAAGTATAAATATAGGAAAACAGCTTACTATAGTTCCTATACATAAGATTTTGAATAGATTATACTTGTTTATCATAAGCACCTCTTGTTATAGTATGGGGTGAGGAGTGGCATGATGTTGCTGTCATGCTTTCCATCACTAAATTTGACAATTCCTGTCCCTATTCCGCTAGGAACAACAATATTTTCAATATGAGCGTTTGGCAATAAAAACTGAGTGGTGTTAGTATTTATCTCTCCCAAAATAATAGAACAGTTAATTTGTTCTCTAACTGCTAGATTTCCTCCAAATGCGGTAGCATCAAAACGTTGGGAAACTAGGATAAGTGAAACTTTAGTAGCTCTACCTAGGAGAGCCACAGTTCCTAATAGTTGTGCAAACGTATCTCGTGCTTGTTTTGAAGAACCCTGAACAAGAGCAAGTAGCTCATCTATGATAATGTATTTGCGTTTTAATGTAGCTTTTGGGTTTTCTAAAAGTATTTCTTGACGTTCGTAAATCTTATTGATAGCATCCCCCAGAATTTCATTTACTTCTGTGATAAAACTATTTAAGTTAGCCCCTCTTTTCGGAGACAGGACAGACAGATTTAATTCACGACCTAGAGAATAAATATCGGCACGTTTAGGGTCTACGGCTACAATATCGTCAGTTATTTTACGAATACACCTAATAAGGTATTCTAGGAAATAACTTTTTCCTGAACCAGATGAACCACTGATAGCTAAATGAACAACATCATTTAGATTGATACTAACTTGGTTTGACATGAGCGGAATCCTAATCTCACTAACTTCTTGATTTATAAAATGTTGGATATTAGGAATAGTTAGTCGAGTTGGAATACCATTTACCCAAGGGAAGAAAAAACCTCTAGCAAGATTAGGGTCACCTGTCTTGTATGGGATGAAAATTGCATTACTTTGTAACATAAGCGTTTTATACGGGTAAAGGATGCCAGAACAGATATCTGCTATCTTAAAATACAGGCTTTTATCTAAAACATAGGAAACAGGAAGATTGGGAATGAAAAACATTCCCTTATCTTCTGCCTCTAAAGAAATGGAGAAAGAGTTTGTAAAGCTCGTTTCTCCGTTGATATCTAGTGTATTGTTGAGATTACTTGTAATGAATTTAGCTAATTCATTTTCAGACATAGGCATTTTAATAGGGATAGTCATAAACTACCCCCTAAGCTTTGTGAATGCCTGTGGCACGGAAATACGCATTTGATTTAATCTGAATTGCTTCTAATTTATCAAATGATATTTTCTCACCAATGTTAAATTCAGATAAATCTGGTTTGTCATCCGGAAGGAACTTCACTTTAAAAGGATTATGAGTATCCGTAGCAATCCAAATCTGATAACCAATAACTTTATCTGTCCGTTTATCGTCTTTATATTCATACTGTGTTTCTATTTGCAGTCCTACAATATAAGTTGATTCATTTCCAAGAAGTTTCTCAGCATTTTCTGAGCTATAATAGCTTGATGATTTGACTGTGAATGCCATATTTTTGACCTTTCTTATTAAGGAGGAGAATAATTTTTATTCTACAGGAGTAATAGTTGTATTTAACAACTATATGTTGATTTATCTCATAGTGCCCATCTCTTATATATATATTTTTTTTTTTTTTTTGAAATGCCACGCGTGGCTAAAGGGAGTTAAGGTCAAGTGATTTTATGTCATCAAAAATTAACAAAAATGTAACATAAAAACACTTGACAGAGTGTTAATTTTTAGGTTATACTCCCTTTAGGGAAATAAGATAAGAGATGGGCAAGAGATAAGAAAAAAATTTTTTTCATAAAGAAAAAGGGGAGTCGGGGCGTAGCCCCGTTGAGATAAGTTAGTTTCGGGTACCCGAAACTAACTAGAATGGGGCAGTGCATAAAAATTTATGCATTATTAAAAATGTAAACAGCTGAGCTTTTCTTGGCTGTTTTTTTGTTTTCTAAAAGAAAAAATGAGAGTTTCTTCAACTTATAATTTATAGTAAAGTTCGGGAAAAATAAATTATAAAATCCTCGGAAATGGCTTGACAAAAGCATTTCGGGGGGGGGTATAATATAGTAGGAATATTTTAAATGAGTCTATAAATCGAATGAGGAAGCGCTTGCTTCTTGGTTTTGTTAACGACTTTTATAAAGGAGACAATATGAATAAAAAAGATATTTTATTAAGCGCTGGCTTAACAACTATTCTTGTTGGGACTGGTGTTGAAAATACAACTGTCCAAGCAGAAGAGGTTGATTCTGGTCAACCCAAGCCTACGGTGAAGACGACTCCTGTTCATGTTACAGAACAAGACGTGAACACGGCAAAAGCTAATGTGAACAGCGCCCAAGCTGATGTCAACGCAAAACAAGGCACAGTCGATCAAGCAAAAGCTGATAAAGTAAAAGCTGATGGCAAAATTGACTCAATCAATAAAGACATCGACACTGCTAATAACGCAAACAAAATCATCAATGCTCAAAACGATATTATCATTAACAAAACAGCGGACAAGACAAACGCAACAAACGATTTGAATACCGCTAAAGATGGTGAACGTGATGCACATACAGCATTAGACAATGCTAATACTGCAAAAACAGACGCCGATAACGCCCGTGACGCTAAGAAAGCTGATGTTGATACGAAACAAGCCGACCTTGACGCAATCACAGACGCTAATGTACGTAAAAACATCACAAACACAACTAGCAAAATTTCAAACGTTGATAATGATTTGAACGCTAAAGGTGCACAAATCACAGCTACAGACACTAAAATTGCTGCTAAACAAGGGGAAATCGATAACTATAGAGTTAAAGTTATTTCGACAGATTTAAACCCTGATGAACGTAATCACACAGCTCATGATAATCTTAATGATTATGAGTATAACCATGGGTTCTTCCGTAACAACCAAATGGAACCAGTTAATTTCCAAGGTGTTGATATCAAAGAAATTGACGCAACTAAAGATATGGTTGATTTCGCAGAAGCTTTAGCAGCCTATAAGAAAGCGCCATATGATTGGACAACTCGTAAATACAAAGAACGCCCAACATACCGTTACAAGGTAGATAACAAAGGTATTTCAGACGCTTTTGTCAAAATGCTTAATCAACTACGTGTTAATAACAATTTGAAGGGTGATATGGTAGTTGACGATGAGTACCTTGCATACGCGCAAAAACGTGCTGATGAAATGCAGAAAACAGGCGTATTGTCACACCGTACCAGTTTAACAGACAAACCAGGCTATATCAAAGGGGTGCAACCAGACCAGAACGTCGAAAACATCCTTGGCGGGCTATCAGGCCAAATTATCGGTCGCGACGGTGAATATTTGACATTTGACCATATCGTAACTAATGAAACGTTGGCTTATGATATGTTGTTGACATACTACTCGGACTATGCAAATGTACGAGGTTTGAAATACGGACACCGCAAAAACTTATTGACACCAACAGGTGGCAAAATGGGTGTTGCCGTTTCAACCATTGATGGAAAAGACAACACAACTTATTTCGGTTCATTCAATGCTAGTGCGCACAAAGGTTCAACCTATGAATGGAATGAAGATGACCAAATGTTCTATTCCCTAAACCAAAGCCAAGATGAGAAGGATTATTTGGACCATAGTAACAACTTCAAACAAGATGACCCAATGAACCCAACATTCTATGGTAAAAAGATGAAGTTTATCGCAGACACTCATTATGTGTTTGTTAAACGTCAAATCATCGATGACCGACCAAAAATGCAAGCAGAGTTAGATGCATTGAAAGCTCAAAAAGCGACACAAGAGCGCGAACGTGACGTATTAGTTTCGAAGAAAGCTGATTTGACTCAAGAGTTGGATGCGTTAAACAACCAATTGAATGATATTGCTACAGCACGTACAAATGCGACAACAGCTCTAAATCAAGCAAAATCTGATTTAGCTACACTTACAGCGACCGCTCAAGACAAAGCAGACGCTGTAGTTCAAAAACAAAAAGAGTTGGATAAGGCAACAGCTCGCGTAAACGATGTAACTTCACGTATCAACACAATTCAAAGTGAAATTGATGCGGCAACAAGCAAACGTGATAATGCTATGCGTGTCCACGCGCAATTACCACAATTGCGTGCGAGTTTAACACAGGCAGAAGCAGATAGAGCAAACGTGGAACAACGCATCACAGTTGCAGAGCAAGACTTAGCGGATGCCAAAGCTCGTTTGACACAAGCACAAGCTGACCACAAATACAAATCAGATATCTTTTCAATCGATAAGATGCTGAATGTATATACGGATGGTAACCGTGTCATTTCAGCAACACCAAAAGTAGCTCCAACAGTGGATGAATTGCCAGAATTGGATATCACAGCTGACATCCCTAGTGATTTGAATACAAAACAAAATCCTGACGGTATTGGTGCGACACCAAAAGTAGCTCCAACAGTAGATGAATTGCCAGAATTGGATATCACAGCTGACATCCCAAGTGATTTGAATACAAAACAAAATCCTGATGGTATTGGTGCAACACCAAAAGTTGCTCCAACAGTGGATGAATTACCAGAGTTGGATCCAAGTGCTATCATTGACAAGCCAGCGGATAAGCCAGCGAATAAGCCAGCGGATAAGCCAGCAGATAAACCAGCGGATAAGCTAGCGAATAAGCCAGCGGATAAGCCAGCAGATAAACCAGCGGATAAGCTAGCGAAT